>NZ_JAEIMH010000008.1:129070-158060 GCF_016464295.1 Streptomyces sp. N35
CGGCGGGGCGCGGGCCAACGGCCCCCGCCCCCCCCCCCGCCGTCCACTCTACGACCCCGGACCGTAGAACCGCCGCAAACGTCCGCACCCGTCACGCACCTGCCCGGCCACCGTCCCGCAGGTGCCGCACCTCCCGGAGCGATATGCACCCCGCCACTTCACAAGGCCCCATGACCCTTTTCGTGTACGGAACCCTGCTCTTCGACCCGGTTCTCGAAGCCCTGTTGGGCCGGATTCCGCAGCGCTTGCCGGCCGCGGCTCCCGGCTGGCGCGTGGCCGCCATGGAGGGGCGTGTCTATCCCGGCCTCGTGGCCGCGCCGGGGACCGAGGCACCCGGTGTCCTGCTCACCGACCTCGGCCGCAGGGAGTGGGCGATCATCGCCCGCTACGAGGAGGAGGGATTCGCTCTGCGGGAGATCACCTTGAGCTCCGGCCGACGCGCGCTCACCCATGTGTGGCTGGGCACCCGCGTCCGCGAGGAGAACTGGGATCCGCAGGTGTTCGAGTGCTACCACCTGCCGGGATTCGTCGCGTGGTGCGCGTCCGTCGCCCCGGAGCTGACGGCCGAGGCCGACCGGCACAAGCACTGCCACCCGTAGACGCCGAGGTCCGCCGGCGAACCGAGGACACCGCGGCCGCCCCTGTGGCAGGCTGGCCGGCGTGATCATCAGGGTGAGCGAGGCACGTGTCCGTCCCGAGCGGTTCGAGGCGTTCCGCGAGTGGATCCTCTCGGCGGTCCGCGACTGGCCCGACCGCTACCCCGGCCTGGTGGACCACGAGGTGCTTGTCGCGCCGCCCGACTCGCTGCTCTATGTGAGCCGTTGGCGCGGCGAGCAGGACCTGGTCGCCTACGCCGGCGAGGGCTGGCGCGACCAGCCCGTGGTGCTTCCGGGCGAGGACGAGTACCTCACCGCACCCCTCGAGGTACGGCACTTCACGGTCGCGGCGCTGGACTGAGCTTGTTCCTTGTCTTCTGGTGACCCGGAAGTGGTGCGGGCAGAGTGGGCGGCATGACAGACAGCGAGGACGTACCAGCGGCCCCGGCAGCCAGCCCGCCGCCGCCAGGTTCCCGCCCTGTTCCTGCGGAGGTCGGCGATCGCCAGGCGATAGAGCACGTCTCCAGTCGTCCCTTGAGGCAGGCATGGCCGACTCGTGCACTCGCACCGGGCAGCCGGGTCACGGTCGTTCGCGACCAGGACTGGGATGGTCCTTGGCAGGTCGAGTTTGCTGGAACGATCGATGCCATGGGCGCGCCCGAACCCGACGAACATGCCCAGTCGCTCAGCGGCGAGCTGCTGTACTGGGTGACCTTCGACGCGCCGCAATACGACTGCGACGGGGCCGGCCCCTATCGCAAGGCCCAGATCTGGGGTCGCTTTCTACGGGCCGAGCGAGAGCCTGAAGCGTAGATCCGCACCTCATGTCCCGCTCGAATCCTCCGTCGGACTGGGTCGCTCACTTGGGGATTCGCCGAAGGGGGGCGGACGCCAGGTCCTGGCCGTCGATGTCTCACCGTGGCTCCGCTCGGGCGCGCCGAGCTCAGCCGACCGGCTGTTCTGCCACGTCTACGGCCACGCGAAAACGGCCTCGCAGTTCATCCCCGGCTGGCCCTACTCCTTCGTCGCCCGGCTGGAGCCGGGCGCCACGTCCTTGACCGCGGACCTCGACGCGGTCCGGCTCGGCCCCGCGGACGACGACCGCGGTCACCGCCGACCAGCTCCGAGGAGTCGTTGAACGACTCATCACCGCGGGCAGTGGCAGGCCGGGGACCCGCGGATGCACGGCGTCAACGGTCGGCCGCCCAAGCACGGCCCAGAGTTCCGCTTCACCAAGCCGGAGACCCGGCCCGCTACCCGACGACGGCCAGCTCGCGGGAGGTGGCGTTCAGTCGCCGTCCGCCGTCCTGCGTGACGGTCACGATGTCCTCGATCCGTACGCCGAAGCGGCCCGGCAGATAGATCCCGGGCTCGACCGAGAAGCACATCCCGGGCACGAGCGGTTGCTCCTCGCCCTCGATCATGTACGGCGGTTCATGCGTGGTGACACCGATGCCGTGCCCGGTCCGGTGGATGAAGTACTCGCCGTATCCGGCCTCGTCGATCACCGCACGCGCGGCCCGGTCCACCTCCTGGCAGGCGATCCCCGGGCGTACGGCCGCGCACCCGGCCTCCTGAGCCTCGCGCACGATGTCGTGCACCCTCCGCTCCTCGTCGGTGGGTTCGCCGACATGGACCGTACGGGAGGTGTCCGAGCCGTAGCCGTGCATCAGTCCGCCGAAGTCGAGGACGATCATGTCGCCGTGCTTGATGACCCGTTCACCCGCCTCGTGGTGCGGATTGGCGCCGTTCGGACCCGAGCCGACCACGGTGAAGTCGACCTGTTCGTGCCCGAACTGCCGCAGCAGGTCGGCGAGATCACCGGCGACCTCCAGTTCGCGGCGGCCGGCGAACCGTGCCTTCTTGATCTCCTCGTACGTGGCGTCGGCGGCGGCGCCCGCGGCAGCGAGCCGCTCCAGTTCGTGGGCGTCCTTGACCCCGCGCAGCATCGGCAGGCACGCGGTCAGCGGGGTGTACGTGGTGCCCGGGAGCTGGCCCTGGATGCCGAGCAGATGCAGCGCCCAGGTGTTGTCGCTGACGCCGAAGCGGCCGTCGACATCGAGCAGCGGTGCGGTCACGGCGTAGGGGTCCTTGCCGTCGGTCCAGTCGCGCAGCGTCAGCGCGGGCGCTCCGGCGGCCTTCTCGGCGTCGGGCGCTTCGAGGGTCGGGACGACGAGCACGGGGTCCTGCCCGGCCGCGAGCACCAGCATCGTGAGCCGCTCGGTCTCGGCGGGCGGCCGGTACCCGGTGAGCCACACCATGTCGGGACCGGGCGCGATCAGGACCCCGGCAAGACCCGCATCGGCCGCGGACTGCGCCGCGCGCTCCATCCGGGCCCGGTAGTCGTCGGCGGTGAACGGCGCGGGGGCGGTGGACATCGCGGGCTCCTCGGAGGGTACGGGCTTCGACGGACCCATCCTCCCTCCGGTGATCGAGGGGACGCGAGCGGAAATCGGCCCGTTCAGCCGTCGAGTGCGAGGCGCGCGCCCAGGGCAAGGAGCACTCCGCCGGAGATCTGCTCCAGACGCCTGCGCACATGGGCCCGCGACAGATAGGTCTTCATCCGGCCCACGCACCACACGTACACGCCGTAGTAACCCACCTCGAACACGGCCCAGATCGCGGCCAGCGCGATCATCGCGGGCAGCTCGGGAGCGCCCGCGGGGACGAACTGCGGCAGGAAGGACATCGCGAAGATCGCGGCCTTGGGGTTGGCGAGATTGAGAAGGAGCCCGCCTCGGTACGAGGACCAGCCGGACCGCTCCGGCGCCTCCCAGCCCTCGGCCCCGCCCCCGTCCTTCTTCCGCTTCCTGGCGGCCCACAGCGTCTGCGCGCCGAAGACCACGAGGACCACGGCGCCGACGATGCGCATCACGTCGTACGCGAACTGCGAGGCGGCGAGCAGGGCGGTGAGGCCGAGGGCGGCGACGACGCCCCAGACGAAGACGCCGGTCTCGTTGCCGAGCACGGTCAGAAAGCCGGAACGCCGGCTGCGCAGCGAGTTCTTGATGATCAGCACGGTGCTCGGGCCGGGGGACGCGGCTATGAGGGTGCAGGCGCCGAGGAAGGCGAGGAGGGTGCTCAGCATGGGGCCATCGTGCCTGGCCCGGGTGCGCCACGGCCACGTCGTTTTCGTACGAAGCGCGCGGCGGGCTCTCGTGCGGACCTTGCACTTCCCTTCGGGTTAACGGTTAGATCGCCCTGAACCATTAAGCGACTTGGAGGCCCCATGCTCGTCCTCGCCCAGATCAGCGATCTCCACCTCGACGGAACGGACCGTGCCCGCGAGCGCGCCGCCCGCGTGATCGCGCGGCTGCGGGGGATACCCGTGGACGCCCTCCTGGTGACCGGGGACATCGCGGACCACGGCGCCGCGGCCGAGTACGAGGAGGCCGCGGGACTGCTTGCCGGTATGCCGTATCCGGTCCTGACCTGCCCCGGCAATCACGATGCCCGCGAGGCCTACCGCAAGGCGCTGCTCGGGCAGGCCGCATCGGACGCGCCCGTGAACAGCGTCGAGGTCATCCACGGGAGGGCCGTCCTGATGTGCGACTCGAGCATCCCGGGACAGGACGACGGACGGCTCTCCCCCGACACGTACGACTGGATCGAGCGCACCCTGGACGGACTGGGCGCCGACGTCCCGGCCCTGCTCGCGTTCCACCACCCGCCCCTCGCGCTGCACGCCCCGCTGCCCGACTCGTATCCGCTGCACGAGCCCGAGCGCCTCGCGGAGCTGCTCGAACGGCGTCCGCAGATCCGGGCGTTGATCACCGGCCATGCCCACACCCCGGCCGCCACGGTCTTCGCCGGCCGCCCCCTGGCCGTCGGCCCGGGCGTGACCTGGACGCTGCGGCTGCCCTGGGAGGGCGACGCGGTGGCCGACCGCGCCGCCGATCCCGGTTTCGCGCTCCATGTCCTGGACGACGAGGGCCGGTTGACCACGCACTTCCGCAGCGTGCGGGCGCCCCTCGGGTGACGAGCCCCGAAGGGTCCGCCTACGCGACCGCCCCCGACCCGGCCCCGCTCACGTGACCACTCCTGGGATGACGGCCAGGACCTGACGGTTCCCGTTCTCGTGCCGTACGCCGATGGCCACCTCCTTGCCCGGCCGGGCGGCGGCGACCGCGCGGGCCAGGTCCTGGGCCGAGCCGACCGGCTTGCCCGCGAACGACGTGACCACATCGCCGCGGACCAGACCCGCACTGTAGCCGGGCCCCGGCTGGTGGACGCCCACCAGGCGGGCTCCCTTGTCCGAGGCCGGATCCACCGCCTCGACCCCGATGGTCGCGGGCGCGGGGGCGACCGACTCGCCCCGGCCGCCCTGGGGTTGGGTCCCCGTGGACGCGCCGGCCTCCTTCCCCGGCGCCCCGGACTTCCCGGGCTGCCCCGGCTTCCCGGCGGACGGGGGCGCCCCCTGCGCCGCCGCCTGCTTCTGCAGATCGGCGAGTTTGCTCATGCCGATCACCGTGGCTCCCACCGTCCCGAGCCCGATCCCCGCGAGCACGAGGACGAGCGCGATCACGGTCGCACCGAGTACGGTTCTGAACCGCCTGGCACGCCGCCGTACGGCATGCGGACGGTGTCCCGGCGCGGGTGCGCGGCCGGGCATCGGCTTGGGTCGCAACACTGTCTGCTCCATGGCTGGCCTCCGCGGAATGCTCTACCCTGCGGGCCGCCGCGGGACGATTCACGAACGAGTGACAAGCCGTCACAGCGCAGGGGGACACATGACCGAACCGTCCGTCGTCGAACGGCTGTACTTCGGCCACGACGAGGCCGAACAGGACATGGCAAACGGGCTGTTGCGGGCGGGTTTCCTGCAGACCGCCGCGTACGACGCCGCCGTGTCCGGGCGCAAGATGCTGATCATCGGGCGCAAGGGGTCCGGCAAGAGCGCGATCTGTGTGCACCTGGGCGAGCAGGGCGGACACGAGGGCGCGACGGTCACGATCACACCGGACGACGCGGCCGGCGACGAGATCCGGCGGTTCGAGCTCGAAGGGCTCTCCGGCGATACGGCCAAGTCGCTGATCTGGCGGTATGTGTTCGCGGTGCACGCGGCCCGCCATCTGACCGTGCACGCACGGGAGTTCCACGGGCGGCGCGAGCCGGACTCGGTCAAGGATCTGCGGAAGTTCCTGCGGGACAACGGTGAGCTGCCGGGCGCGCGGCTCGCCGACTTCGCCGCCCAGGGCCGGGACCGGCTGCAGGCGGCGGGGCTGCAGCTGGGCGCGTTCGGCTTCCAGATCGGGGTGGACCTGGGGCATGCCGCGTCCGAAGGGGCACGCGCGGGGCGGCAGTTGGAGGTGCTCGAGGAGCATGTGGCGCTCGCCTTCCGCGACCTGGGATGCGCCGGGTCCCATCAGCCGCTGCTGCTGCTCGTGGACCAGCTGGAGAAGGTCTGGTCGGCGCAGGCGGACGCCAACTCGATGGTGATCGGGCTGCTGCTCGCCGCGAAGGACGTCGCGGTGAAGTACCCGGGCGCGGTGCGCTGTCTGGTCTTTCTGCGCTCCGACATCTATGACTCGCTGACCTTCGGCGAGGGCGACAAGTTCCGCAGCTACGAGATGCGGATCGACTGGCCGGTCGCCCAGCTGCGCCGGCTCGCGCTGTCCCGAGCCCGCGCCTCGGTGCATCCGGCGCTCGGCGAGGCCGAGTTGTGGCAGGAGGTCTTCCCGCGCCAAGTCGAGGGCGAGGAGACGCCCTCGTATCTCTTTTCGCGGACGCTGCCGAGGCCGCGCGACGCCATCCAGTACCTGAACCTGTGCCGGGACCGTGCCCTGCAGAACGGGCGCGGGCAGATCACCGAGAGCGATGTGGTCGAGGCCGGCCGGCAGTTCTCGGCGTGGAAGCTGCAGGATCTGGCCCTGGAGTACCTCGTCGCGCACCCGTTCCTCGAGTCGCTCCTCGGGCTCTTCACGAACACGGGATATGTGGTGACCCGTGCCGCGCTGCAGAGCCGGCTGGTCCAGGAGCGCGCGGAGCTGGAGCGCCGCTATCCCGCGTACACCGAGTCGTTCACCCCCGAGGTCGTGATCGGCATCCTCTACTCCGTCGGCTTTCTCGGGGTCAGACGAGGCGAGGAGATCGTCTACGCGGGCGGGTTCGACCGGCCGTTGCAGGCGGGCGAGAAGGAGTTCCACATCCACCCGTGCTTCCGGGAGGCCCTGGGTGCGCACGACGCGGTGCCGATCACTCCGTACAGCGCGGCGCTGCGCGTCCCCGGTCTGAGCGGGCGCTCCACCTCACCGGACCGCGACTTCGAGCTGCTGCGGGGGGTGGCCGGCGCATGTGACGGCGTCCTGCGCCTGATCTCCCGGGCCGAAGGCCTGCCCGCCGACACCCGGCAGGACCTCGCCACGGAGGTGCAGCGGCTGCGGCGGGAGACCCTGGACGCGCTCGACGACCCGCGGGGCCCGGCGGCCGGACCGCTCCAGGACGCCGAAGGTCATGTCTCGGGGGCGGTCGGGCATCTGCGGCGCTGGGCCTCGGCGCTGCGGGACTGCGGCCTGGAGGACCGGGCCGGCGAGATCGGCGCCCAGGCGCTCGCCCGCCGCCTCGACTCCCAGGCCACGGGTCTGTACGCGCGCCTGGGCGGCTTCACGGGCAGCACGGGCGAGGGCAACTCGAGCGGCTGAGCGGGTAGTTCACCCCCGCGCCTGCGCCGGGCGCAGGGGTTCAGGGGGCAGGGGTTCAGGGGGCAGGGGTTCAGAGGCGGAGAGGCGGAGAGGCGGAGAGGCGGAGACGCAGGGACGCAGGGACGCAGGGACGCAGGGACGCAGGGACGCAGGCGAGGATTCAAGGACACGCGCTCAGCCGGGCACCCCTGGCTCCGCCACCTCCAGGGCCTGCCGCACCGCCTCCGCGAACCCCTGCGGATTGTCGATCATCATGTTGTGCCCGGCCCGCGGTACGTCCACGACCGGAACCCCCGCCGCCGCCATCAGATCGGTCTCCGCGTCGGGGCGGGTCCGCTCCCCCACGATGAAGGCCCGCGGCTGCTCCAGCTCCATGAAAAGTGCGCCCCAGCTCGGGTCCGTACCCTCGACGAGGGCCGTGGCGCTGCGGTGCAGGGCGCGGGCGTCGGCGAGGCGGAGGCGGGCCGCGTCGAGGGGGAGCTTCGCGCCCGCCACCATCCGTGCGAAGCCCTCGGTGACGAATGCTTCCTCGTCCTGCTCGGCGACCACACGGCTGAAGAAGCCGCCGCCGGGGAAGAGGTTCGGTTCCGCGACCACCAGTGTGGCGATCAAGTCGGGCCGTGCGGCGGCCAGTTCGATGGCGACCGCACCGCCCATCGAGTGCCCGATCAGCTCCACGGCGCGCAGGCCGGCCCGCTCGATGACCGCGGCCACCGCGTCGGCCTGCTCGCGCATCCGGTAGCCGAAGTCCGCGGGGCGGTCGCTGTGCCCATGACCGAGCAGGTCGACGAGGAGACTGCTGCGGCCGGCCAGGGGCGGCCGGGTGGCGACCTCGGCGAAGTCGGGTGCGCCGTTGCATCCGATGCCGTGGACGTAGACCCGGGCCGGTCCCGCCTCCCCCGCGGCCGGGTTCAGATGGATCCAGCGGATCCAGGCCCCGGCTTCCCCGGCGTCCGGCAGAAACAGCTCTCGCACCTCGGCACCTCCGTCGCGTAGCCCGAACGGCCATGTTAGGCGGGAGGACTGACAGGACCGCGCCCTGCCGCCCGCCGCTCCACCGCCGCCGGCCCCCGCCCCGACGCCACCGCGCCCTCACGCACCCGAACCCTCACGCATCCCTCCCCCGCAGCACCCCCCACCCGATCCCCAGCACCCCGGCCGCCCACAACGCCGCCACCCCGAGCCCCGCCCACGGCCCGATCGGCAGCGCCTCCAGGTTGCGGGTGGCCAGAACCGAGAGCCCAGCCGACGTGGGCGATAGGCGCTGGGCCGTCTCCACCCAGTCGGGGTCCGCCAACAGGCTTGCCACCAGCGGGAATCCGTACAGGAGGAAGAGCACCGCGGTGAGCGTGCCCGCCGTGTCGCGCAGGGCCGCGCCGAGGCCGAGCCCGATCAGGGCCACGAGGACGAAGTAGAGGACGGCGCCGACGGCGGCCCGCAGGGTCGGCCCGTCCCCGAGGCTGATCGGCGGATAGCCGGCCGCGGAGGTGAACCCGGCGTCCTGGACGAGCACCCGCCCCGCGTACAGCGAGCCGAGCACCGAGACGACGCCCACCAGCGCCGCGAGCCCCGCCACGACCACGGCCTTGGCGGCGAGCAGCCGCAGCCGGGACGGCACTGCCGCGAGGGCCGTACGGATCGTCCCCGTGCCGTACTCCGCGGTGATCACGAGCACCCCGAACACGGCCATGGCGGCCTGTCCGACCCAGACCCCGGTGAGGCTGAGTTTGACTGTGTCCTCGTCGCAGGTGCGCCGCTCGAGGCAGTCGCCGACCGAGACCGCCCCGGTGGTCAGGGCCCCGACGCCGACCGTGCACACGACGATGGCGATCAGCAGCCACCAAGTGCTGGTCAGCGTACGGAGTTTCGTCCACTCGGAGCGCACCGTGTCGGCCATCCGCCCTGTACCCCGCGCGGCCGCCGAGGCGGTGAGCAGGGCCTCAGACATCCCGCCTCCGTACCCGCCAGACCGCGAGACCGAGCACGGCCACCGTGTACAGGAGCAGGGTGCCGATCCCCAGCCAGGGGCCTTGCGGATAGCAGCCCTCCTCGGGCAGGCACAGGCTCGCCACCTGGTCGTAGCGCGTGGCCGTGTCCTGGATCGCGAAGCCGGCGAGCGGCGTGACCTGCTGCAGGAACTGGGCGAATCCGAGCGGCAGCGCGGTGATCAGGATCAGCGGCGCCACGAAGAGCACCACGACGGTGGAGATGGCCGCGGCGGTGTGACGGAAGAGCGCACCGAGTCCGAGCGCGAGCACCGCGATCAGGGCGAGCAGCACGGCCGAGCCGATCACGGCGCGCAGCACCGGGCCGTCGGTGAGGCTCAGTTCGGGGAACTGGGGCGGCTTGTGCCCGTTGGCCCGCAGGATCGGCTGTGCGATCAGGAAGGACACCGCGGTCGCGACCAGACCGGCGACGAAGGTGACCGCGCCGACGACCACGGCCTTGGCGACAAGGACCCGGCCGCGCCGCGGACTCGCCGCGAAGGTCGTACGGATCATGCCGCGCCGGTACTCGGCGGTGATGAACAGGACGCCGAGCGCCGCGACGAGCACCAGGCCGAGCTGGGTGCCGCTGAGGCTCATCATGGCGAGATCGCCGATGTTCTGGGTGGGCGCGATGTCCCCGGAGCCGGTGACCGTGAACGTGCCGCCCGACTCGCTGGACTCACCCGGCTCCTTCGGAGCGCCCGGGTCGACCACGCCGCCCGGGGATTCACCGATGTCCGTGTGCTGCCAGCCGCCCTGCGCCCCGCTGACGGAGACGTTGTCGAACGCGGCGGTGGAGCGCGAGGGCCGGTCGCCGACGGAGGCCGAGCCGAACTGCCGGTCGATCACGGTGATCATGGGCGAGGCGACGAACATGCCGATCTGCACGGTCCCGGTCAGCTCCGGAAGCTCCGCCACACCGACCTTCGTCCACTCCTTGCCGTCCGCCGACTGGTATCCGGTGAGCGCCGTGCCGTCCCGGGTCAGCCGCAGCCAGCGCGGCTCGTCGACGGAGGCGGCGCCGCCGGACTTGTCGTGCACGAAGTCGTACTGCATCCGCACGCCGTGCTCCGGCGTGAGCATCATCGCGGCATACGAGGACCCCTGGGCCTCGCTCTTCTTGACGAGCACACCCGCCTTGGCCCACTCGGGCGTGACCTTCGTATCGGTCCTGAAGTCCGCGACCCGCACCGTGATCGTGCCGTCCGCGGGCAGGCTCTGGTGGACGTACCGGAAGGAGTCGAGGATCTGTTCGCCGCCTGGCCCCGTGGGCGCGGGCGGCCGGTCGCCGCCGCCGAGGTTGACGCTCGAACTGGACGCGGCGAACAGGGAGATGAACACGATCACGAGCACCGCACCGAGCAGCGTGAGATTCCACCGCAGTACGGTCCGCAGCTTCGTCCACTCCGACCTGAGCAGCTGGGTGAACCCGTCGCGGCCGGCCGGGACGGCGCTGGAGCGGTACGGAGTGACCGGCGGGGTCTTGGTGTCGGTCATCGCACGTCCTCCTCGCCCGGCGTGGCGGCCGCGGACCCGTCCACCGAAGTGGTCGCGAATTCGTCCACCGGAGCGGCCGCGAACTCCAGGGCGTCCCCGGTCAGTTCCATATACGCCTCTTCGAGCGTGGCCCGGTGCGCGGAGATCCCGGAGAACGGCACCCCCGCCGCGCTGAGCAGCCGGACTACCTTCTCGGCGTCGGGCCCGGACACGGTGAGCGTGTCCCGCCCGGTCGCCGCGACCGTGGCCCCGGCGGCGGCGAGCACGGTCATCGCCTCCGTACGGGCGCTCGTGCGCAGGGCGACCCGGTCCGCGGACGCGGCCGCGAGCAGTTCGCGCACGCTGGTGTCGGCGATGACCCGGCCGCGGCCGATCACCACCAAGTGGTCGGCGCTGTCCTCCAGTTCGCTCATCAGATGGCTGGAGACCAGGACCGTGCGCCCCTCGCGGGCCAGCGAGCGCAGGAAGCCGCGGATCCAGCGGATGCCCTCCGGGTCGAGCCCGTTGACGGGCTCGTCGAAGAGCAGCACCGGCGGATCGCCGAGCAGCGCACCGGCGATCCCGAGGCGCTGCCGCATCCCGAGCGAGTAGCCGCCGGCCCGGCGGGGGGCGGCGGAGGGGGGGGCCACCTGTTCGAGGGCCTCGTCGACCCGCCGTACCGGGAGACGGTGCGAGGGCGCGAGCCACAGGAGGTGGTCGCGGCCGCGGCGGCTGGGATGCACGGCGGCCGCATCGAGCATGGCGCCGACCTCGTGGAGCGGGGTGCGCAGGGCCCCGTAGCGGCGTCCGCCGATCAGCGCCTCGCCGCCGTCGGCCGAATCCAGGCCGAGCATGATCCGCATGGTGGTCGACTTGCCGGCGCCGTTCGGCCCGACGAACCCCGTGACCTGACCCGGGGTGACCGTGAAGGAGAGTCCGTCGAGTGCCGTGACGGATCCGAACCGCTTGCGCAGTCCGCGCACCTGGACGGTGCCATCAATGCTGTCCATGGGCAATGAGGCTAGGGACGGCCCGGCCGCCGGTCGTCACGCCATGGAGCAGTCTTCGTATCCCCCACGTGAGGGACTCCCCGGGACCTCTTCTCCGTGACAATGACCAGGTGAACGCTCCACTCGCCCGGAAGCTGCGGGCCGTGTCCACGGCCCCGGCCACCCCGCTGCGGGCCCTGTCCGCGGCGCCGGCCGCCCCGCTGCTCACCGCTGCCGTGCTCGCGGCGGCGGCCACGGTGGAGCTCGCCGTGCACGGCTATCCCGACCGGCTGCCCATCGCGCTGATCCTGGCGCTGGCGACGGCCCTGCCGCTCGCGGCCGTACGCGTCCAGCCGTTCTGGTCCGCCCTGACCTCCTCCGCGGCCGCCCTGCTCGCACTCGCCCCGTACCAGGTGTTCACGATCGCCGGCCTGCCCGCGCTCCTGGTCTGCCTCTACACGCAGGGCCGCCACGGCCCCCGCCTGCCCGCGACGCTGCTCCCGCTGCCCTTTCTCGGATACGCGGTGGCAGGCCCCGGCGACCGCCAGGTGACCGTCCTCGTCTGCCTGGGCGCACTCGCCGCGGCCGTCACCGGACTTACCCGGCGCGCCCTGGCCGAGGCGCGGGCGCACAGCGCGACCGAGCGGGCCATCGCCGAGACGCTCCAGGAGCATGCGGCCCGCGGTGAACGGGCCCGTATCGCACGGGAGTTGCACGATGTCGTGGCCCACCACATCTCGATGATCGCCGTCCAGGCCGAGACGGCCCGGCTGACCACGGCCGGAATGCCGCCGGCCGGCGCCGAACGGCTGCTCGCGATCGGCGACACGGCCCGTACCGCGCTCACCGAGATGCGCCGGCTGCTCGGCGTGCTGCGCGAGGACTCGGGGGCCGAGCCGACCCGGCGCCCGCAGCCGGGGCTCCAGGAGCTGGCCGAGCTGGTCGACGAGGCCCGCGACGCGGCCGGCGGAGCGACCCGGCTGATCGTCAGCGGCCGGATCCGCCCGCTCGACCAGGGCGTGGAGCTCACCGCGTACCGCATCGTGCAGGAGGCACTCACGAACGCGCGCCGCCATGCGCCGGGCGCGGCCGTGGATGTGACGCTCCACTACAGCCCCGGCCATCTGCGGCTGCGCGTGCGCGACAACGGCCCGGGACCGGGCCTTGCGGCCCCGCAGGGCAGCCACGGTCTGACCGGGATGCGCGAACGCGCCACCATGGTCGGCGGAAAGCTGGAGTCCGGTGCCGCACTCGGCGGCGGGTTCCACGTCACGGTGGCCCTGCCGATCCCGCCCACGGAGCAGACGCCCGACGAGGAGAAGACATCATGAGCGCCCCGCTCCGCCTGGTCATCGCCGACGACCACGAGCTCGTCCGCGCCGGCTACGCCGGGCTCCTCGCCACCCAGCCCGACTTCGAGGTGGCCGGCACGGCGAAGGACGGCGCCGAGGCCGTCCGTATCTGCCGCGAACTCACCCCGGACCTCGTCCTCATGGACGTCCGGATGCCGGTGATGGACGGGATCGAGGCGACGGCGCGGCTCGCCGACACCGGCATCCGCGTCCTGATGCTCACCACCTTCGACCTCGACGAGCACGTGTACGACGCGCTCGGCGCCGGAGCCGGCGGCTTTCTGCTCAAGGACGTCACCGCCGAGAAGCTCTTCGACGCGGTACGGGTGGTCGCCGCCGGCGAGGCGCTGCTCGCCCCGACCGTGACCCGGCGGCTGATCGCCGAGTTCGCCCGGCTGCGCCCCTCGGCCCGCCCGGCCGCCGACCTCGCGGCACTCACCCCGCGCGAGACGCAGGTGCTCCGGCTGATCGCGGAGGGCCTGTCCAACCCGGAGATCGCGGCCCGGCTGCATGTCAGCGAGGAGACCGTGAAGACCCATGTGAGCCGGGTCCTGGCCAAGCTGGGCCTGCGCGACCGTACGCAGGCGGTCGTGGCCGCGTACGAATCGGGCCTGGTCATCCCCGGCGGGCGCTGAACGCGGGCAACATCCGCTCGCGGTTACTGCGTTCGGGCTGAACCGCTCGCGCCGCGCGCCCGTTCGGGCCTCACCCGTCCGCCGGTCATTAATGATGATCTTTCATACCGGGTGCTGCTCGTGCGCCCTTCGGAGTCGTCAGGAGTCGTCACGTTGAGCGCACGTATCCGGACCTTGGGCACCGTCTCCGTGGCCACCGCCGCGCTGCTGCTTGCGGCGGCCGCGCACTCCCCCGGCACCGGCGCCGCACCGAGCGGCCCGGGCTTCGCCCCACACTTCCCCGCCGACGCCCTGCTCACCGCATCGGCCCCTCGTGACGCCCAACTCGGCGTGGACAAAAAGGGGTTGTGCCGCGCACCGGGCGGCGGCCGCGTCTGCCTGGTCAGCCACCCGGGCGCCGCCGCATGGACCGTGGCGATGCGGGAGGGCCGCAAGACGGTGCGCCAACCGGTCGCCCTGTCGGGTCCGCTCGCCCTGACGATGCGGGCCAACGGGCACATCACCGATGTCTCCGTGACCGGCCCGCGCGGCGGCGCGCTCGGCGGAAGCCTCAGCGCCGACGGCCGCACCTGGCGCTCCACCTGGGCGGTGCCGGCCGGCTTCCGCTACCGCGCGACGGTACGGACCGAAACGCCGTCCGGCACGCCCGTCGTCTCGACGCTGCACTTCCGTACCGCCGCGCCCCAAGGCCGCCGCCTCACCGCCGAGTTCGGCCCGAAGGCCGGTACGTACGGCGTGGGCCAGCCCGTCACGGCCACCCTCAACCGCGCCGTACCCGCCAAGCAGGCGGACGCCCGCACGCGGATCGAGCGGGCCCTGCGGGTGAGTTCGTCGCCGCAGGTCGAGGGTGCCTGGTACTGGGTGGACGACCAGAACCTGCACTACCGCCCGCGCTCCTTCTGGCCCGCGCACACCGAGATCACGGTGCGCAGCGCACTCGACGGCGTGAACATCGGCGACGGGGTGTACGGAGCGGGCTCCAAGCCGCTGACCATCCGGATCGGCGACCGTATCGAGGCGATCACCGACGCGTCCACGCACACCATGACCGTGCTGCGCAACGGCGAGGAGATCCGCACCATCCCGGTGACGACCGGCAAGGCCGGCTACCGCACCCGTAACGGCATCAAGACGGTGCTCGCCAAGGAGCGGCTTGTGCGGATGCGCGGGGAGGGCATCGGCATCGCCCGCGGCAGCAGCGACTACTTCGACCTCAAGGTGAACTACGCGACCCGCGTCACCTGGAGCGGTGAGTACGTGCACGCCGCCCCGTGGTCGGTCGGGTCGCACGGCGTGGCCAATGTCAGCCACGGCTGTACGGGAATGAGCATGTCCAACGCCGCGTGGTTCTTCGACCTGGTGCGCCCCGGCGACATCGTCCAGGTGATCAACAGCCTGGGCGAGGACATGACGCCGTTCGACAACGGGTACGGCGACTGGAACCTCTCCTGGAAGAAGTGGCGCAAGGGCTCCACGGTGCACGCCAAGAACAGGGTTCCGGCGGCCCCGCGGCTGGCTCCGATCGCCTGAGAAACCGGTGCCGATCGGCTGAGCAGCCGGTGCCGATCGACTGAGAAACCGGTGCCGATCGGCTGGGGACTCGGCGCCGGCGCTCAGACGCCGACGATCAACTCCTGGAAGGGTTCCGCCGATTCGGTCCCGTAGCGGCCGAAGGGCGCGTCGAAGTTCCACACCAGGAACAGCAGGAAGACGATCAGCCCGCTGAACACCCCGGCGAGCAGCAGCTCGCGCGCCGAACGCCGGATCTGCAGCGTGAAGATCAGCCCGACGATCACCACCCCGCCCGCGACCAGACCGAACCACACCACGCCCGGCAGGGTCGGTTCGGCGGCGCTCACCCGTACGTGCCGGGCATCGTCGGCGATCGCGATCTGGTCGAGAAGCGGCTGATAGGCCTGCGCCTGCAGATCGGAGGCCGGTTCCTGACGCGTGATGTCGCCGCGCACCTGAGAGAGCAGTGCGGCGCCTTGCGCTGAGGGAGCGGTGCCCGAGGTCAGTGCGGGCCACTCGCTGCGCACGGTGTGCGCGGCGTAGGCGGCGACCTGGTCGCGGATCCGGTCGCGCACCTCGGGCGGATAGACCTCCACCCGCTGCGTCACCTCGTACAGCGCCTGCGCCTCACGCCGTACGGAGTCCTCCGCGGCGCCCCTGGCCTCCCAGACCCCGGCGATCGCGAGGCCGAGCACGATCGCGTAGACCACTCCGACCATCATCACCATGTACTCGATGACATCGGGCGTCTGCGAGGTGTCGTCCTCGGGTGCCGACTTGCTGCGGTGCCGCAGCATCGGCACGGCGACGACCACGGCACACACGAAGACCATGGCGAGAGCGAGGACCAGCCATTCGGACACGGCACAACTCCTGGGGTACGGACGGTACTTGAGGCATGGGTGCGGACGTACGGGCGAGCGCTCAGGCCCGTGACGAGCGGCCCCGGCCGCCGGGCCGCAGGGCCGCGGCAGCGAGGACGGCCGGTGCGGTGACTACGGTCATCAGCGTCACGGTCGAGAAACCGCCGGGCACGGGGCGCTTGATCAGGGCCGAGCGGTAGGGGCGTACGGGGAAGGTGGGCCCGGGCGCCATGTGCGGCGGGGGCGTGGCGAGTTCGGCAGGGGCGGGCTGCTCGGCGGCCGGTGCCTCGGGAGGTCGTACCGGGGGTGCCGGGGCGACCGGAGCCGGCACCGTTCGCGCCGGCTGCTCGCGCTGACCGGGCGGCCCGGGGGCCGGTGGCTCGGCGTGGGTCTGAGGCGGGGGGACGGGGGCGGGGGCGGGACGTTCGGGAGCGGGTGCCCCGGGCGTCGGCGGCACGGGCGGGGACGGTACAGGGGCGGACGGAGGCAGAGGCGGAGGCGGGTGCGGGTGCGGTTCGGGTTCGGCCGGGCACACCTCCACCACCCCCGACACCGTCCCGTGCACCACCCCCGCGGCATCGGCGCTGACCTGCGCGGCGACCTGCACGGGGGTCAGCGCGACGAAGGCGCCCAGACCCACCAGACACAGCACAGCCATCCGCAGTCCTCGTTCCGCGCCGCCGGGATCCCACAACAAACGGTCAAAAACAAACGATCAAACGAATCAAACGATGAACCGCGCCCGATGACACGGCACGCGCCCATGAACGCGGCCGGTGTTCACCTCCGGCCGCCGTCGGCGAGCTGCGCCTGCGGTCCCGGCAGGCTCTGCTCGAGGTCGTCGAGGGCCTGGCGGGCGGCCACGATGCGCTGCCGCAGTTCCGGGAGCTCGCGGCCGGCCTGTCCGCCCCGCTCCCGCTCCTCCCGCGCCTCCTGCTGCTCCAGCTCCTTGGCCTCTTCGAGAGAGTTGATGACGACACCGATCAGCACATTGACCAGGACAAAAGAGGCCATCAGGACATACGCCCCGTAATAGAGCAGCGTCCAGCGCGAGTACGCGAGCCCCGCGTGCACCGCGTCCCCGAGCCCGTCGAGCGTCATCAGCAGGAGCAGGGTGAGCAGCGCGCGGCCGAGCGAGCCGAAGTGCGCGGGGTCGGACTCATGGAAGAAGAGCCAGCCCACCATCGCGTACACATACAGCAGCAGCGCCCCCACGAGCAGGAAGCTGAGCGTGCCGGGCAGACTGCGGGCGACCGCGACCATCAGGACGCGCAGCTGCGGCAGGAAGCGCGCGGTGCGCAGCACCCGGGCCAGACGCAGCAGCCGCAGCAGGGTGGTGTTCTCGCTCACCACCGGCAGGAACGCACAGGCGACCACGGCGAGATCGAAGAGGTTCCAGGGGTCGCGGAAGAAGTCGCGCGGCCGGTCCGCGTGGGCGCCGAACCGCAGCAGGATCTCCACGGCGAATCCGGTCAGGCAGAGATGTTCGGCGAGGCGGAGTGCCTGGCGCCATTCGGCGGCGAAACCGGAGTAGGTCTCGAGGCCGAGCAGCACCGCGTTGACCAGGATCAGGCTCATCACGGCGACCGCGAACCAGCGGGCCTCGGTGATCTCCCGGCAGCGGCGGGCCAGGAGCCGGCGGGAGGACGGCTCTCCCCATCCCGAATCGACCGACATTGCACTCCTTCACAGCACACAGACGGGTGACGGAACGAAGATCGCCCAGCGGCGCCGCCGGTCCGGTTCTGCCGCGCCGCAGTCACCCACAGGGGTGACGGATGAACCTGCGCACCGGATCCGACAGTTGACGGTGTGATGTACAGAACTGTGCATTTCACTCCGGGATGCCGATTCGTCATCAAGGATGGGAATAGCTCAAAAAGGGAACCCTTTCCTCGACTCCACCCCCCTGTGTCCAACCGGCCCGCATCTGAGGTCCCCCAGCGGCGGGCACGACGCGGAAGGATGACGTGCGCCGTGTCCCCGCTCCGGCTCGAAGAGCTGCCCGCGCCCGGGTCCGCCTCCCCGGCTCCCCTCAAGCGCCTCTCCCTCGGCCCCCTCGGCGGCCGCCAGGTCCGCCTGATCCTCAGCGTGCTGCCCGTCCTGTTCATCGGGATCTGGGCGGCCGTCGACTGGGCCGCCGTACGGGACGGCACCGCACGCCTCGCGTCCGCCGATCCGTGGTGGCTGCTCATCGGTGTGGTCTTCACCGGTCTGTGCAGCGTGAGCGCCTCGTTCATCCGCCAGGGCGCGATCCCCGAGCGCCTGCCGCCGGGGCAGCTGCTCGCCTCGCAGCTCGCCGCGGGCGCCGCCAACCACGTCCTGCCGGCCGGGCTCGGGGCGCACGCGGTCACCTTGCGGTTCCTTCAGGGCCGCGGGATCCCGCTGGCCCGGGCCACCGCGTCACTCGCGCTGTATTCGCTGGTCAAGCCGGTGGCGAAGTTCCCCCTTATCCTCGTGTTCCTGGGCGCGTTCCCGGACACGCTGCCGGTGGGGCAGCTGCTGCCGGACGGTGAGACCCTTCTCATCGTCGCCGGGTGCGTGGCCGGGGCGCTCGTGACGGCAGCGGTGGTGTTCAAGGTCGTCCGGCCCCTGCGCCGCCCCCTGCTCACCTTCATGGGCACGGCGCTCACCGACGCGCGGCTGCTGCACAGCAGGCCGAGCCGGGTGCTCGCGCTCTGGGGCGGCGCGGCCGCGCTGCCGCTGTTCCAGGCGGCGACGCTCGCCGCGGTCGCCGCGTCGCTTGGCGTGCCGCTGCCCTGGACCCACGTGATCTTCGCCCACCTCGCGGCGAGCGCGATGGTCGGAGCGGTGCCCGCGCCCGGCGGTATCGGTCCTGTGGACGCGGCGATGGTGTTCACGCTGGTCGTCTTCGGTACGCCGATGGCCCTGGCCACCGCGACCGTGATCGGCTACCGGGTGATCAGCGGCTGGCTGCCGCTGCTGCCGGGGGCGCTGGCGCTCTCCGTGCTCGTACGGAGAAAGGTCCTGTAAGCACCCGTACGGAAAACGGCACCCGGGCTCAGGCCGAGCAGGACGGGCAGACCCCGCGATAGGTGACCTCCACGGCCTCGACCGTGAAGCCGTAGCGCTCCTCGGCCGGCAGGTCCGAGAGCGGATTGCCCTGCGGGCGTACGTCCCGGATCGCGCCGCAGCCCGAGCACACCAGGTGCTGGTGGGGGCGGTGCGCGTTGGGGTCGTAGCGCTTGGCGCGGCCGTCGGTGGCGACCTCGAGGACCTCGCCGAGCGAGACCAGTTCGCCGAGCGTGTTGTAGACGGTCGCGCGCGAGATCTCCGGCAGCTTCGCGGCCGCCCGCACGTGCACCTCGTCCGCGGTCAGATGCACATGCTCACCGTCGAGCACCTCCGCCACGACACGGCGCTGCGAGGTCATCCGCCAGCCGCGGCCGCGCAGTCGCCCCAGGAGGTCGCTCATCTCGGATCACCATTCTTCTCAGTCGGTGCAGCCAGGTCGGCAGGACAAACAGGAGTGCAAGCTTTAGCGTGTTTCTTGACTTGGACTCTGTCCATTGTAGGATCAGGCTCGATGAGAGCCAAGGGACCTGGAAGGTTCCAGTTCGGCGGAGAGTACGGAGGCCACCAGCGTGGCGCCGCCGTCCGCCCCCTGTTCCGCTTGGACAGTTCTTACGCAGTACCGAGAGCTCCGCTCTTCATGCAGTAGTGAGCACCGCGATCCGCCCCGTCCGGAGGGATTTCCATGTCCGAGAACAACGAAGTCGTTGCGCCCACCGGGGGCTGCCCCGTAGCGCACGGTGAGCGCGCACTCCACCCCACCCAGGGTGGCGGCAACCAGCAGTGGTGGCCGGAGCGGCTGAACCTGAAGATCCTCGCGAAGAACCCCGCCGTGGCGAACCCGCTCGGTGAGGACTTCGACTACGCCGAGGCCTTCAACAACCTCGACCTCGCGGCCGTCAAGCGGGACATCGCCGAGGTGCTCACCACCTCGCAGGACTGGTGGCCGGCCGACTTCGGCAACTACGGCCCCCTCATGATCCGTATGGCCTGGCACTCCGCCGGCACATACCGCATCAGCGACGGCCGCGGTGGTGCGGGCGCCGGTCAGCAGCGCTTCGCGCCGCTCAACTCCTGGCCGGACAACGGCAACCTGGACAAGGCCCGCCGTCTCCTGTGGCCCGTGAAGAAGAAGTACGGCCAGTCGATCTCCTGGGCCGACCTCATGATCCTCACCGGTAACGTCGCCCTGGAGACCATGGGCTTCAAGACCTTCGGCTTCGCCGGCGGCCGCGAGGACGTATGGGAGTCCGAGGAGGACGTCTACTGGGGTCCCGAGAAGGTCTGGCTCGACGACGAGCGCTACACCGGCGACCGCGAGCTGGAGAACCCGCTCGGCGCCGTGCAGATGGGCCTCATCTACGTCAACCCCGAGGGCCCCAACGGCAACCCGGACCCGGTCGCCGCGGCCCGCGACATCCGTGAGACCTTCCGCCGGATGGCGATGAACGACGAGGAGACCGTCGCCCTCATCGCCGGTGGCCACACCTTCGGCAAGACCCACGGTGCCGGCGACGCCGACCTGGTCGGCGCCGACCCCGAGGGTGCGCCGGTCGAGGCCCAGGGCCTCGGCTGGGCCTCGACCCACGCGAGCGGCAAGGGCAAGGACGCGATCACGTCCGGCCTCGAGGTCACCTGGACCACCACGCCCGCGAAGTGGGGCCACGACTTCTTCAAGCACCTCTTCGAGTACGAGTACGAGCTCACCAAGAGCCCGGCCGGCGCCCACCAGTGGGTCGCCAAGGACGCTCCGGAGATCATCCCGGACGCCTTCGACGAGGCGAAGAAGCACAAGCCGCAGATGCTCACCACCGACCTGTCGCTGCGTTTCGACCCGGTCTACGAGCAGATCTCGCGCCGCTTCTACGAGAACCCGGAGGAGTTCGCGGACGCCTTCGCCCGCGCCTGGTACAAGCTGACGCACCGTGACATGGGTCCGATCGTCCGCTACCTCGGCCCGGAGGTCCCGTCCGAGGAGCTCATCTGGCAGGACCCGCTGCCGGCGCAGGAGGGCGCGGTCATCGACGCCGCGGACATCGCCTCCCTCAAGGAGCAGATCCTCGCCTCGGACCTGACGGTCTCGCAGCTGGTCTCCGCCGCCTGGGCCGCCGCCGCCTCCTTCCGCGGCAGCGACAAGCGCGGTGGCGCCAACGGCGGCCGTATCCGCCTCGAGCCGCAGCGCGGCTGGGAGGTCAACAACCCGGACGACCTCGCGCAGGTCCTGCGCGTCCTCGAGGGCATCAAGGCCTCGTTCGGCAAGCCGGTCTCGATCGCCGACCTGGTCGTCCTCGCGGGCACCGCGGCCGTCGAGCAGGCGGCCAAGGACGCCGGCGTCTCCGTCGAGGTGCCGTTCACGGCGGGCCGCGTCGACGCCTCCCAGGAGCAGACGGACGTCGAGTCCTTCGCCGCTCTCGAGCCGCAGTACGACGGTTTCCGCAACTACGTCGGCAAGGGCAACCGCCTGCCGGCCGAGTTCCTGCTGCTCGACCGCGCCAACCTGCTGAACCTGTCCGCTCCGGAGACGACCGTCCTCGTCGGTGGTCTGCGTGTCCTCGGCGCGAACACGGGCGGCTCGAAGCACGGCGTGTTCACCGACAAGGTCGGCACGCTGAGCAACGACTTCTTCGCCAACCTGCTCGACATGGACATCACCTGGAAGTCCACGTCCGCCGCGCAGGACGAGTTCGAGGGCCGCGACGCCTCGGGTGCCGTCAAGTGGACGGGTACCCGCGCCGACCTGGCCTTCGGCTCCAACTCCGAGCTCCGTGCCCTCGCCGAGGTGTACGCGAGCGACGACGCGAAGCAGAAGTTCGTGACGGACTTCGTCGCCGCGTGGGCCAAGGTCATGGACCTGGACCGGTTCGACGTCCGCGCCTGAGCGTTCGCCCGCTGAGGTGCGCTGACTGAGCGCTGTGGCCCTGTCCCGGGTAACTCCCGTGGACAGGGCCACAGTTGTCTTCCGGGGCGGCAGCCCAGGCGTACGGGAGTGGGGCTCACTGTGCCGTACGAGGGTGGCAGCCCACGTCGCACGGGAGCGGCCACCCGTGCGGCAAGCAGAGGCGATCGCCCGCGTCGTACAGATATGGCGCAAACCGCCCGGACACCGACAGGGACGGACCAAAATGGAGACGGCACCGCCGCATTGAACTCCGGCACGGTCCGCGCACGAGGCGGCCTCCGCGGTGCCCGGCCGGGACGACGGAGGGACGCACGTGACGCAGCTGCCGGAGATCGGACCGCTGGCGGAACTCCCGCTGGAGGCCACCGACTTCGTGGGGCGCGGCAAGGAACTCGCCGCGCTGGGGGCCGCGCTGAACCGATCGCGTCTGGTGACAGTCACCGGGCCGGGCGGCGTCGGCAAGACCCGGCTCTCACTGCGCGCGGCGCGCCAGGCCGGGGCCGCCTTCCCGCAGGGCGCCTACTGGGTGGAGCTGTCCGCTCTGTCCGACCCCGAACTGCTGCCGTACACCGTGGCGTCGGCACTCGGTCTGGCCCAGGGCGACGCGGTGTCCCCGATGGAGGCGGTCGTCCGCCGCCTGAGGACGGGCCGCAGTCTGCTGGTGCTCGACACCTGCGAACACCTGGTGGACGCCTGCGCGATCCTCGCCGAGACCCTGCTGCGCCACGCGGCGGGCGTCACCGTCCTTGCCACCAGCCGGCAGTCCCTCAGCGTCTCCGGCGAGCATGTCCTCAGCATCGACCCGCTTCCCGTACGGGCGGACGGGGGCGACGCGTTGGAGCTGTTCACCCGCCGCGCCCTGTCAGCCGCCCCCGGTCTCGTCCTCGACGAAACCGCCAGGGAGCAGGCGGTGGAGCTGTGCCGTTCGCTCGACGGCATGCCGCTGGCCATCGAACTGGCCGCGGTGCGGCTGCGCACCCTGCCCTTATCGCTGCTCATCGAGCACTTCGCGAACGGCGTGCCGCTGCTGGCCCGGCTGCGCGGCGGCACCCCACGGCATCAGACGCTGCGGGCGGCCATCGACTGGAGCTTCGGCCTGTGCTCCGAGGCCGAACAGGCGCTGTGGGCAAGGCTTTCGGTGTTCTCCGGACCGTTCGACTTCGCCGCGGCCCGGTACGTGTGCACCGGCGGGATCCTGGATCCGGCCGAGCTCGTGGAGTCCCTGGTGGGACTGGTCGACAAGAGCGTCCTGATCCGGGACGGCGACTGGTACCGGATGCTGGACATGATCCGCGAGTACGGGGCCGAACTGGCGCACGCCGACGACAGCGACGACACCCTGCGCGAAGCACACGCCCGTTACTACGCGAAGCTGGCCGAGAGCTTCGACCGCAAGTACATGAGCGACGGCCACATGGCACGCCACAACGGACTGCGCCAGCAGGACGGTCAGCTACGGGCGGCCCTCGAGCACTCCCTGGCGGCCGGCCACCATCACCAGGCGGCCGAGCTGGCCCGCTCGCTGTGGAGGTACTGGTTCGTCACCGGGAGGAACACCGAAGGCCGTTACTGGTGCTATCGGGTCGCCGAACATCTCCCCCGCGGGACCGCGGAGCGGGCCTGGGTGCTCGGCACCAACTCCTTCCTGGCCGCGCTGCAGGCCGACCCCGAGGCGTACAACCTGGCCCGCGAGGCAACAGCCATCGCCGCCGCGATCGACGATCCGGCACTCGAGGGCCGTGCGTACCAGGTGATGCAGCTCGCGTCGGGAACAGCCGGCAGGCTCGACGAGGCGCACAGCGCGGCTGCGCGGAGCGCCCCGGCCCTGCGCGCCGCGAACGACCGGGCCGGGGAGCTGACGCTGGAGGCCCAGAGCGCCTTCGTCCGCGTCCTCAGCGGCGACCCCGGCTCCGCCCTGGAGATGTGCGGGACGGGGCTGCGTCAGCTGGCCGAGGGCCGTACGGAGACGGGGTGGCTGCACGCCGCGTTCCACTGGGTCCAGGCCCTGGCCCTGTTCGAGACCGCCGACTACGACGCGAGCACCACGTCCGCCACCGCCGCCCTGCACATCGAGGCCGCGATGGGCGATGTCAGTGGCGCGGCCCTCAACTTGGAGGTCATGGCGTGGGTCGCGGCCCGCACCGAACGCCTCGACGAAGCGGCCTGGCTCCTCGGGGCCGCGGATGCCCAGTGGCAGCGCCTGGGCGGGCGTCTCATCGGCAACCCCGTGATGGAGCAGCAGCATCAGACCATCGAGCGCGAGCTGCGCGAGCTGCTGCCCGAGGACCGTTACCTGGCACGCTGGCAGGACGGCACGGCCCACCCCCTGACGACGGTGATCGAACGGGTCACCTCCGCCCGCGGACCGATCCCAGGAGCAGGGGTCCCCGCGCAGCGCAAGCCCCTGACGCCACGCGAACTCCAGGTCGCCCAGATGGTCGCGCAGGGCCTCAGCAACCGTGAGATCGCCGAGAAGCTGGTCCTGTCCAAGCGCACGATCGACGTGCATGTGGAGCACATCCTGTCGAAGTTCGGCATCACCTCACGTCATGAGATCGGCGCCAGGCTCGACGGGGGCTTGTGACCGGCTCGCGGCACGCGTCGGACCTCCGGCGAACCCGGGCACCCACCGCTCGAGGTCGACCACCGCATCCGTACCGACACTGCGGATTCTTCGGGCCCCCGACTGGGCGAAAGTGACATCCGAGGCGCCAAGTGCGCTGAAAGAGACGTCCGTTTCCCCCACACGGCTCGCCATCTCCCCGCCCGGAGGCACACCCCGCCATGCACCACTTCCTCGACGACCTGCTCGGCCACGCCGCGAACGCCACCCCTCCCGCACCACCTCTGCACGGCGACCCGGACCTGGATCTGGCCGACCTCGTCGAGGCCCTCAGCGAGGACTACGGCAGGCCCCGCACCGTGGTTCTCGACGGCGAGGTGGACCCCACGACGGACGACCGGACGGGGGCGCCGCTGCTCGCCGTGCTCGGCGAGCAGGAGGTGGAGGTGTTGCGGGCGTGGTCGTACGGGAAACGCTGGATCGGGGCCGGCAGGGCACCGAACGGCAGCGTCTTCGTGGTGCTCGCCGAACGCGTGACCCCCACGGACCACTACGATCCGACCTCCCCCGAGGCCTCGTATGTGGAGCGTGTGGTCGCCCTCACCCACTGGAGCACGGACCGCACGCACCCGGTGGACTGGGCGGAGACCGAAGCGGGCCTCGGCACCCCGCTGCCCGCCGACTACAAGCGGCTCGTGGAGATCTTCGGCCAGGGCGCGTTCGACGATGACCTCACCTTGCACACACCCCTCCCGCCGTTCGGCTGGGTGGGTCTTGCCGCCGACTTCCTGACGCTGCACGAGACCAGCGGTGACTGGCCCGACGCGGGCCACCACGACGACCTCGCCGCCGCCCGCGCCGCCCTGGCCGAGGCCCCCGGCAAGCTGCTGTTCTCCTGGGCGAGCAACGAAAACGGCGCCTTCTACTGGCACTTGAACGATCCGGACCCCGACCGCTGGCCGGTCCTGGTGGGCGGTGACACCTACGACGATCTCGACCTCGCGGCCGATTCGACCGCAGAGTGCCTCCACCTCCTCCTGACCGATCCCCGCGCACCCTTCTCACTGGCCAGGCACTTCGACCGCCACTGGTTCTCCCCACACGCGGAGCGCTAGGACGCCTGCACCCCCGGCTTGCCCAGGTCCCACAGCTCCGCCTCCGCCCAAGCCCCCACGATCGCCGTATCCGGATCCTGCCGCCGCAGCCCCGCGAACCGGTCGGCGAGCAGCTGCAGTCGTACGGTGAGCGGGATCTGCGCCAGCACCGGCGGCAGGTCGCCCTGGCCCCGGGGCGCCCCCCGGGTGGCGACCGCCCTGCCCTCACCCTTCGCGGCCTCGGCGGGCGCCGGGGGCAACTTGGCGACAACGGCGCCGGGTTCGAGGACGACGAGCCCGTCCGCCGGGCCGTAGGGAACAGCGGCACCGTGCAGAAAACGGTCCGACTCGAAGCCCTCCGCGAGCATCCGCGCACCTTCCCGGATCTTCAGAGCCCCTTCGCGTGCGGTGACTCCCCAGGGCCCGCATCCGATCAGCGCGAGGCTCCGGGCCGGGACGGCCACGGCGTCAAGCCGCGGGTCCGCGATGACCTCGCGTACAGCAGCGGCGGTGCGCTCCAACTGCTCGGCCGAACCCTCCGGTCCACCCAACTCATGGGCGAGACGGGCGAGTACGGCCAGGGTCGCGGTGTAACTGACGCTGTACGTCTCCGACTCCTCGGGCCCGACCGTCTCCAGCGCCTCCGGCCAGCCGCGCCCTTCCCCGGTGATCGACACGAGCGGAACACCCTCGCCCGAGGCGGCGGCCCGCACCCGCTGGGCAAAGGCCGTCTGCGCCGTATGCGTGATCACGACCAGGGCGTCCCCCTCGCGCGGCCAGGCCGCCCAGCGCGCGGCCTGCGCACCCGACAGCCAGCGCGCGTCGCACCCGGCGCCTTCGAGCAACAGCGCCCCGAGTTCGGCGGCGTGCCGGCTGGTCCCGGTCCCGACGACCAGCACGCGCCGCGCTCCGGCGAGGCGCCCGGCGGCGGCAGCGACGTCCAGGCCGGCCATCCGCTCCAGCGCCTCGGGCTGGCTGAGGATCATGCGCTGCAGGGCGGTGGCCGTCATGGGAGCTCCTCGGAAGGGGTCGGTGCGGCGCCGCGTGGTCGGTGCGGCACCGCGTAGTCGATCGGCGCTGCGTGGTCGGTGCGCCGTCGCTCGGGAGCCAGTTTTGTGATCACCGATTCCGTCGTCAAGAGGTGCATGACCTACGGAATCCGTTGCGTACGACCTCCTCGTACGCGAATCCAGCTGATCATCTTCGGCCCTGGCTCCCCCCTCCCCAGCACCGCCCGTCGCGGGCAGACTCGACCCCGCGGCAGAACCGCCCGCACCGCCTCCGGAGGGGACCGCCATGGGACAGCGATGGGCCGACTTTCAGTACGAGATCTATCTCAACGGGATGACAGGGGCCACGCCCCGGCTGCCCACCGACCTGACCCGCCTCGAAGAGCTGGCGGAGCACCGGCTCCCACCCCGCGCCGTCGGATACGTGGCCGGCAGCGCGGGCAGCGGCACCACAGCGGCCGCCAACCGGGAAGCACTCGGCCGCAGGCGGATCGTGCCGCGGATGCTCCGTGACGTCAGCGAACGGGACCTGTCCGTCGAGGTGTTGGGGCGCACCCTGCCCGCGCCGCTCGCGCTGGCACCCGTCGGCGTCCTTTCGATCATGCATCCGGAGGGCGAGAAGGCCGCCGCCCGCGCGGCCGCCGCGCAGGGCGTCCCCTACATCCTTTCGTCGGCGTCGAGCACCCCCATGGAGGAGGTCGCGTCCGCGATGGGGGATGCCGAGCGCTGGTTCCAGCTGTACTGGCCCAAGGACCCCGAGGTGGCCCGCAGTTTCCTCGACCGGGCGAAGGCGTCCGGCTTCTCGGTGCTCGTCGTCACTCTTGACACCCCCATGCTGGCCTGGCGTCCACGCGATCTCGACGAGGCGTATCTCCCCTTCCTGCACGGCGTCGGCACCGCCAACTACTTCACCGACCCGGCGTTCCAGGCGGGCCTGGCCAAGCCCGTGAACGAGGACCCGAACGCGGCCGTGATGCGGTTCGTCGGCATGTTCTCGGACCCCGCGAAGACGTGGCCCGACCTGGCCTTCCTGCGGGAGCACTGGGACGGCCCGATCGTCCTCAAGGGCATCCTGCACCCCGATGACGCCCGGCTGGCCGCCGATGCGGGCATGGACGGCGTGATCGTCTCCAACCACGGCGGCCGCCAGGTCGCGGGCTCCATCGGCGCCGCCGACGCGCTGCCCGGGGGGGCCGGGGCGGGCGGCGACCGTCTGGCCGTGCTCTTCGACAGCGGCATCCGCAGCGGCGACGACATCGCCAAGGCCCTTGCCCTCGGGGCCCGTTCGGTCCTGATCGGCCGCCCGTACGCGTACGGGCTCGGCCTGGACGGCCAGCCGGGTGTGGAGCACGTCATCCGTTGCCTGCTCGCCGAACTCGACCTCACCCTGGCCCTGTCGGGCCACGCGAGCCCGGCGTCGCTGAGCCCTTCGGACCTGATCGAGCACCACCGATAGCCCTTGCTGGGGTGCGCCGATGTCTTCGATCACGCAGGGCACGCAGGCCCCGGGGGCCGGCCAGGTCAAGCAGGTCCAGGTCACCTTCGACTGCACGGCTCCCGAGCGCCTCGCCCGCTTCTGGTGCGAGGTGCTCGGGTATGTCGACTTCCAGCGCGTGCCCGAGGGCAACGAGTTCTGCCTGGACTGAGCGGACGCCTCACCCCGCCAGACCCGTGACCGCCGTCGGCGCCGTGACCGCCGTCGGCGCCGGGTGCGGGTCGCGGAAGTCGAACGCCTGCGGACTCGCCCCGTGTTCGCGGATCCATGCCACCTTCGCCATCGCCTCGGCCACCGTCGGCCGGTGCCCGGCGGGCACCCACCACATCGCCTGGTGCGCCTCACCCAGGCGCTCGAACCACTCCCGGCGGCGGGCCAGCATGCCCAGATGCGCCGAGTGGTACACGTAATCCTTCAGCGCCTCGAACGATTCCCAGACCGAGCAGTTGATCTGGAGCCGGTCGTCGTCACGGTCGGGCCTGAGCCCCATCGCGTCCATCCCGCTCCCGTCGACCAGCCGCCAGACGAAGCCGGGCGAGCGGTCGGCGAGCGCGTTGATCTCCTCCAACTTACTGACGAACCCCGCGATTTCGGGGCTGTCGGCCGGTGCGACGAACCGGCCGATGTTGACCTGCGCGAGCTGGAATCCATGCGAAGACGAGGAATGCGTCGAGGAATCGGTCATGGGCTCAGCATGCCCGGACCGACTTCTAACGTCAACGCGTATTATTTTTAGACCTGACCGCCCTCGGCGCTCTCGCCGCCCCCCCCCTCCCCCCCCCCCCCCCCCCCCCCCCCCCCCCCCCCCCCCCCCCCCCCCCCCCCCCCCCCCCCCCCCCCCCCC
>NZ_JAEIMH010000080.1:0-10536 GCF_016464295.1 Streptomyces sp. N35
GGCAGCGTGGGCCTCGGCTTCGCGATCCCGATCAACGATGTGAAGGCCGACCTGGACACGCTGCGCGCCGGGTCCACGACCTGACCTCGCGCGGCATGGCCGTGCGAGGCTGATGACGGCCACGTCCACTTCCCGAGCGACGCGAGGAACGACCACCGATGAGTCCCGCCGAAGGCGAAGCCCAGCGCATCCTGATCGTCGACGACGAGCCCGCCGTGCGCGAGGCGCTGCAGCGCAGCCTCGCGTTCGAGGGGTACGCCACGGAGGTCGCCGCCGACGGCATGGAGGCGCTGGAGAAGGCGGCCGCGTTCTCCCCCGAGCTCGTGGTCCTCGACATCCAGATGCCCCGGATGGACGGACTGACGGCCGCGCGCCGGCTGCGGGCGTCCGGCTCGACGACCCCGATCCTGATGCTGACGGCCCGGGACACGGTGGGCGACCGGGTCACGGGCCTGGACGCGGGCGCGGACGACTATCTCGTCAAGCCCTTCGAGCTCGACGAACTCTTCGCCCGTATCCGGGCGTTGCTGCGGCGCAGCTCGTATGCGGTGGCGGTGGCGGCGGACCGGGTCGACGACGATGTGCTGTCGTTCGCCGACCTGCGGATGAATCTCGCGACGCGTGAGGTCGTGCGGGGTTCGCGTGCCGTGGAGCTCACCCGGACCGAGTTCACCTTGCTGGAGATGTTCCTCGCCCATCCGCGCCAGGTGCTCACACGGGAGCAGATCCTCAAGTCCGTCTGGGGCTTCGACTTCGAGCCCTCGTCCAACTCCCTCGACGTCTACGTGATGTACCTGCGCCGCAAGACGGAGGCGGGGGGCGAGGCGCGGTTGGTTCATACGGTGCGGGGTGTGGGGTATGCGTTGCGGACGGGCGGGTCCGAGTGAAGGGCTCGTTCGCGGAGCGGCTGCGACGGTTGCCGCTCCGATCCCGGTTGGCCTTGCTCGTGACCGCCGTCGTCGCGTTCGCGGTGGCAGTTGTCGCGACGTCGAGTTGGCTGGTGGTGCGGACGCAGCTGCGTGAGCAGTTCGACGATTCGCTCCGCTCGGCGGACGTGGAGCAGGCAACGAAGTCGTTCGACGGTCGCCTGGGCTGCCCTCAGGGCCCGCCTCCGAACGCGGAGCGGTTTGTCAGCAATCTGAGCGCGACGGTGCAGATCGTCTTCGCCGACGGCAGCCGTTGCTGGGTGGACGGCACGAAGGACCTTCCCGCGACAGAGGACGATCGGGCCATCGCCGAGGGCGACCAACCACCCGTCCTGCATACCGTCACCGCCGCCGACGGCACCAAGATGCGCGTCTACACGCAGCCCGCCGCATATCAGAACCGGCCCGTTGCCGTCTCGATCGCCAGGCCTCTCTCCGACATCGACGAGCCCCTCAACCGACTCGCCCTCATCCTTCTCGTCGTGGCAGGAATCGGCGTACTCGGCGCCGGAGCAGCCGGCCTCCTCGTTGCCCGCACCGGCCTCAAGCCCGTGGACGACCTCACCGAAACCGTCGAACACGTAGCCCGCACCGAGGACTTGACCATCCGCATCCCCGCCGAGGGCGACGACGAGATCGCCAGACTCTCGCGGTCGTTCAACGCCATGACCGCCGCCCTGGAGAGCTCCCAGGAGCGCCAGGCCCAGCTCATCGCCGACGCCGGACACGAACTCCGCACCCCCCTGACCTCCCTCCGTACGAACATCGAACTCCTCGCCCGCAGCGAGGAGACAGGCCGGGCCATCCCGCCCGACGACCGCAAGGCGCTGCTCGCCAGCGTCAAGGCGCAGATGACCGAACTGGCCGCCCTGATCGGCGATCTGCAGGAGCTCGCGCGCCCCGACACCGGCCAGACCGCCAAGGTCGAGGTCGTCGGCTTCCATCAGATCGCCCACACCGCCGTGGACCGCGCCCGCCTCCGCGGCCCGGAGCTCGAGATCACCGCGGAGCTGGCGCCCTGGTATGTACGGGCTGACGCGGCCGCCCTCGAACGGGCCCTGGTCAACATCCTCGACAACGCGGTCAAGTTCAGCCCGCCCGGGGGCGCCGTCGAGGTCGCCCTCGACCGCGGCACCCTCACCGTGCGCGACCACGGCCCCGGCATCCCCGCCGAGGAACTCCCGCATGTCTTCGACCGCTTCTGGCGCTCCCCCACCGCCCGCCAGCTGCCCGGCTCGGGTCTCGGTCTGTCGATCGTGGCCCGCACGGTCCAGCAGAGCGGCGGCGAGGTCACACTCCGCCCGGCGGACGGCGGCGGAACGGTCGCGGTGGTGCGGTTGCCGGGTGCGCCCACGCCACCTCCCGAGCACCCCGCCTAGCCGAGCGGACAGCCCTACTCACGCACTCCGGCGCGGGCCGGCACCGTCCCGGCCAAATGTCTTGTGTCCTGTGGTGGTTGGTGCGTTGCTGTGGACGGCGCAGAGATTCATACGGACGTCTTGTACGGGCGTTTAATACGTGCGTATAGTTCTGCTCATCGCGCCGACCGGATGACACCGACCGGGCCTCGCCGACCGGATCGCAACCGAAGGAGCCCCATGGCCACGACCCGCCCCGCCCTCACCCGCAAGGACCTCGACCTCGCCGGCCGTCGCCTGTCCTACCTGGACTCCGGCGGCACCGGCCGGCCCGTGCTCGCGCTGCACGGGCACCTTGCCGAGGGCGCCTCGTTCACCAGGCTCGCCGAGGAACTCGGGCCCGATTGGCGGGTGATAGCCCCCGACCAGCGCGGGCACGGCGACTCGGACCGGACCCCGGAGTACAGCCGGGACGGTTACGTCGACGACCTGATCGCCCTGCTCGAGCACCTCGCGGCCGGCCCGGTCGTCGTGCTCGGGCACTCGCTCGGCGGGATCAACGCGATGTATCTCGCCGCCCGGCGACCCGACCTGATCGCGGCCATGGTCGACGTGGACGGGCCGGTACTGATGCCCGACGGCCCGAGCCCGCTGTCGTTCGTCCTCTCCTTCCCCTATACGGCCCCCACCCGCGAGGAGCTCATCGAGGGCGCCGGACCCATCGGCCCGATGATCGCCCGGGGCCTGCGCCAACTCCCGGACGGATCCTGGCGGTTGCCCTTCCACCCCCAGGACACCGTCGACTCGGAGAGCGCCGTGCACGGCGACCACTGGGCGGCCTGGACCGGCAGCTCCATGCCCGCGCTCCTGATCAACGGCCGCAAGAGCCAAGCCCTGCCCGGTGAGACGGCGCAGGAGATGGCCGCCCGGCGGCCGCGCACGACGCTGGTACGCCTGGACACGGACCACTTCGTGCAGGCGCAGGACCCGGAGGGCTTCCACCGGGCCGTACGCGAGTTCCTCGACGACCTCGACACTCTCTGAGCGGGCGCGGGCGAGGACACCTCGCCCTCCGAACGAAGGCGAGGGCACCTCACCCTCCGAACGAAGGCGAGGGCACCTCACCCTCCGAACGACGGCGAGGGCACCTCACCCTCCGAACGACACTCCGCTCCCGCCGAGCTCCACCCGTATCCCGTCCCGCTCGACGCGGACGTCCTTCAGATGCAACTCCCCCGATCCTTCGGGAAGTTCGGGCAGCCGGAAGCCCAGGGCCAGGCGGTCCGCGAGGGCCGGGCGGGTGAGGTGGGACAGGCCGTCGAGCAGGGCGGGATCGAGGCCGAGCTGCTTGAGCAGGGCCGGATGGTCCATGGCCACGTCGATCAGATTGAGCCCCATGAGGTCGCGCACGAACCGCGGGGAGCCGGTCAGGGACGACAGGCCGGCCTCCTCGCGCAGCGCCCGCTGCACCGCGGAGCGCGGGATCCCGAGCCGGTCCACGAGTGCGGGGACCGCGAAGAGCGACTTGAGCTTCTGCTGCGAGGAGCGGACCGATTCCGCGGACTTACGGCTCAGATGCAGCCCCTGCGAAGGCTTCGTAGCGGGGCGGTAGGTCGCCAAGTCGCCGATGTCCAGCCGCATTCCGCCGATCCTCGTGGAGATCCCCTTCTCGCCCGAGCGGCGGATCTGCGCATCGGCGGACAGCTTCAGATCGTGCCCGGCGACTGGCAGCGTGCCACGGGCGAGCACCCGGTCACGGCCCTGCGCGGTGAACGTGACCTGAGAGGCGCCCAGTTCACGGCCCAGGTCCTCGAAGGAGAGCAGCACCTCGCCGTCCATTTCGCCCACGGAGGCGCCCTTCACCGAGAGCGGGCCGCCGTCGATCGTCACGTCCGTGGCCGTGGCGGAGACCTTCGCGAGCGAGACACGGTCGGCGGCCACATCGGGCACGGTGACGCCGGCCTTGTCGATCCGCCCGTCCAGGGCCTGGGTGAGGAAGGGGAAGCCCTCGATCTCGACCTCGGGGGCGGCCGTCAGATGCAGCGAGTCCTTCAGCTTCTCGGCCGTCTTGTGCTCGGCGTAGAGCAGCGCCCAGCGGTCGGCGAGCACGAGGAAGGCGGCCGCGGCGAGCAGCAGGACGAGCGCTTTGGCGACGAGCGGGAGACCGGCGAACCGGTTGCGCCGGCGCCGGCGGCCACCGCGGCGGTGCTGGGGCGGCTCCCAGGGCTCGTCGTCCTCGGGCTCGTTCCGCAGGAACTCGTCGAGCGGTCCTGAGAGGTCGGCGAGTTCGTCGTACGGACTGGGGCGGGCGGCGGGCTCTCCTTCGTCATAGGGAGGATGCGTGGAAAAAGTGTGGGGGGACGTACGCATCGGTTCATCCGATCACGCGTACGTCCCCCCACCGCAACCCTTTCGTGACTTAACTCACCGCAGAAGTGAGCTACTTCACGATCGTGATGCGGTCGGCCTTCGGCGGAGCCAGCGGTGCGCTCGCCGAGGAGTTGGCCTTGAGGTAGTCCTCCAGGGCCTTCAGGTCGTCACCGCCGACCAGCACGTTGGCCCCCTTGCCGAGCTCGGTGTAGCCGTCGCCGCCGCCCGCGAGGAACTGGTTCATCGCGACGCGGTACGTGGCCGCCGGGTCGATCGGCTGACCGTTCAGCCTGATCGAGTCCACGACCACCCGGGCGGCGCCCGTCTTGGTCATGTCCAGCGTGTACGTCAGCCCCTCGGAGATCTGCAGGATCCTCGGCGAGGCCTCGTTGCTGCCGCTGACCTGCTGCTGCAGCGCCGTGATGAGCTGCGAGCCCTTGAGGTCGGCCAGGTTCACGGTGTTGCCGAACGGCTGGACCGTGAAGGCCTCGCCGTACGTCACGACACCGTCGCCCTCGCCACCGCTCGCGTCGAACGCGAGGTCGCCCCGGATGCCGCCCGAGTTCATGAGCGCCAAGTCGGTCCCGGGATCGAGGGTCTTGGCGTACGCGAGCTGCGCGTCGGCGATCAGGTCGCCGAGCGGCGTCTCCAGCGTCTTGGCACCGCGGCCGTCGATCTTGCCGGAGATGTAGCCCACCGGACGGTTGGCGATCGGCGCCGCCAGCGTGCCCCAGCGCTTGATGAGGTCGTGCATGTCACCGGCCACGCCCACGTCACGGCTCACGACGTGGTTCGCGGACTCGACCGACGTACGGACGATGTCCTTGGTGCGGCGGTCGTAGGTCAGCGTGGTGTCCGTGTAGACCTTGCCGAACGAGGAGGCCGAGGTCACCAGGCGCGGCTTGCCCGAGGGGTCCGGGATGGTGCAGACGTACGCCTCGTGGGTGTGGCCTGTCACCATCGCGTCGACCTTGGACGTGACGCCCTTGGCGATGTCGGTGATCGGGCCCGAGATGCCGTCGCCGGCGGCCGGGCTGTCGCAGTTGTAGTTGTAGTTCGGCGAGGCCGGCTCGCCGCCCTCGTGGACCAGGGCCACGATGGACTTGACGCCCTGCCGGTCGAGTTCCTTGGCGTACTTGTTGATCGTCTCGATCTCGTCGTGGAACTTCAGGCCCTTGACGCCCTCGGCGGTCACGACGTCCGGAGTGCCCTCCAGGGTCACCCCGATGAAGCCGATCTTGACGCCGCCCTTCTTCCAGACGGTGTACGGCTTGAGGATCGGCTTGCCGGTCTTCTCGTCCGTCACGTTGGCCGCGAGGTACGGGAAGTCGGCGCCCTCGAAGACCTTGCCCTCCTCGTAGCAGCCCTCCTTCGGGTGGCAACCACCGTTCTGCATACGGGCGAGCTCCGCGCGGCCTTCGTCGAACTCGTGGTTGCCCACGGACGAGACGTCGAGGTCGAGCCCGTTGAGCGCCTCGATGGTGGGCTCGTCGTGGAACAGGCCCGAGAGCATCGGGGAGCCGCCGATCATGTCGCCGGCCGCGGCGGTCACGCTGTACTTGTTGCCCTTGCGGGCCGTGCGCAGATGCGTGGCCAGGTACTCGACGCCGCCCGCCTTGACCGGCTCGGCGTTGCCCTCTTCGGTGACGGTGCCCGAAGAGCCCGACGGCGGTTCGAGGTTGCCGTGCAGGTCGTTGAAGGACAGCAGCTGTACGTCGACGGTGCGGCCCTGGCCGTGCCCGTGCCCGTGGCCCCGGTCGTCGCCGTGCGCTCCCGCGGGCAGCGCGGCGGCCACGGAAGCGGCCGCGGCGAGCGCCGTGACGCCCGCGATCAGCAGGCGGCCACGCGTGCGGTGCCGTTGTGGTGTCACTGACATCTGTTCCCCTCTGGTAATCAGTGGGCCGCAGCCTAGAGTCAACGCGCGTAGAGCAACAGGGGGTTCGTGGTTACGGGTGGGTTTCTCCGAGTCGGCCGAGGGGTGGGAGCTATGGAAATTGACCTCGGATTCTGACCAGGAAATGCACCCCACGAGGGGTCTTTCAGGGCTCTAAGCTCATAGTCATGAACACAGAGAACACGCAGTTCACGACCACGACGCCCCTGCTCACGCGCGCGGCCACCGCCGAGACCACCAGCGACCCCAGCGCCGTCATGACCCTGCTCGCCGACTTCGGCACCGACGGCAGCCCGGTCACCACCTACCGCTCGGCCTTCACGGAAGGTGCGGTCGGGGCGCCGGCCCACTTCCACACGCGGGCCTCGGAGTTGTTCTTCGTCATCGGCGGCCGGCTGCGGGTGCTGCTCGACGACAAGGTCGAGGTCCTGGAGGCCGGCGACTTCCTGCACGTACCGCCGCACACCCCGCACGCGTTCGCGGCCGCGGCCGGCAGTGAGGCCGATGTGCTGTTCATGTTCACGCCGGGGATGCCGCGCTTCGACTACCTGCGGCTGCTCGGCCGTGTGCTGCGCGGGGAGGCGAGCCCGCAGGAGATCAAGGACTCCTCCGAGCTCTACGACAACCACTATGTGGACAGCCCGGTGTGGCGGGACGAACTGGCTGCGCGCTGAGCCCGGCGGGCGGGCCGTACGCTCGAGACATGACTGACGCAGCGACCCCGCCCGTGCGCTCCCTCGACATCGTGGACGCCCTGACTCCCGAGCAGATCGACGCCGTGTCGCGGCTGCTCGCGGAGGCCGCCCGCGCGGACGGCCAGCAGGCCGTCTCCGAGCAGGGCAGGCTGCAGCTGCGCGGCGGGCCCCGTGCGGGCGTACGCCACCTGCTGCTGACCGTGGACGGTGAACTCCTCGGCTACGCGCAACTGGAGGACACCGACCCCGTGGAGGCCCCGGCCGGCGAACTGGTCGTGCACCCCGCCCACCGCGGCCACGGCCACGGACGCGCGCTGGGCCAGGCGCTGCTCGGCGCGACCGGCAAGCGGCTGCGGGTGTGGGCGCACGGCGGGCATGCCGCGGCCCGCCATCTGGCCCAGATCCTGGGCCTGTCCCTGTTCCGCGAATTGCGCCAGATGCGCCGCCCGTTGGACCCCTCGGCCTTCACCGAACCGGTCCTTCCGCCCGGCGTCACGGTCCGCGCCTTCGTCCCGGGACAGGACGACGAGGCCTGGCTGCGGGTCAACGCCGAGGCCTTCGCACACCACCCCGAGCAGGGCTCCCTCACCCAGCGTGATCTCGACGACCGCAAGGCCGAGCCGTGGTTCGACCCGGCCGGCTTCTTCCTGGCCTTCCGCGGCGAGGACCTGATCGGCTTCCACTGGACGAAGGTGCACGCACAGGAGCGGATCGGCGAGGTGTACGTGGTCGGCGTCCGCCCGGGCGCCCAGGGCGGCGGGCTCGGCAAGGCCCCCACCGCCGTCGGCCTGCGCCCTCTCGCCGACGCGGGCCTGCCCCCCGCGATGCTCTACGTGGACGCCGACAACAAGGCGGCGGTCTCCGTGTACGAGCGGCTCGGGTTCTCGACGTACGAGACGGATCTGATGTACCGCACGGAGTCCTGACTTTCCCGGGCATTCGAACTGCTCCAACTCCCTTGGGGGCCGCACCTATTGACGCGGCCCCCTTTCTGCATCACCCTTCCACTACTCAATTAGTGAAAGAGGGTTGGGAGTGTGTTCGCGTACCGGATCGACCGGCGCAGCGGTGTCGCCACGTATGTGCAGATCGTCCAGCAGACGAAGCAGGCACTGCGTCTCGGCCTGCTCGACGTCGGCGATCAACTCCCCACCGCCCGCGAGGTGGTGGCCGCGACCGCGATCAACCCCAACACCGTGCTCAAGGCGTACCGCGAGCTGGAGCGCGAGGGCCTGGTCGAGGCGCGGCGCGGTATGGGGACATTCGTGCGGCGCGCCCTCGGCCGCGCGGACCACAACGGGCTGCGGACCGATCTGGCCGACTGGGCCGCGCGGGCCCGGGCGGAGGGCCTGGAGCGCGAGGACGCGCTGGCGCTGGTCGCCGCCGTACTGGAGGAGCACTTTCCGCAGGGTCGCGAGGGGGATGCGCAATGAGCGGGCAGGGATGGGCACTTGAGGCCGAGGGCCTCACGATGCGCTACGGACGCAGGCGGGCCCCGGTGCTCGACGACTGCGGTCTTACGGTGCCGTCCGGCAGCGTCTGTGGTCTGGTCGGCCCGAACGGGGCGGGCAAGTCGACGCTGCTCGCGCTGGCGGCGGGTCTCCTGAAGCCGACGGCGGGTTCCTTGAAGGTCCTGGGTGCGGTGCCGCCGGGTGCGCGGGCGGAGGTGGCGTACGTCGCCCAGGCCAAGCCGCTGCCGTCCCAGCTGACGGTCGCGGCGGTGCTGAGGCTCGGCGCGGAGCTGAACCGGTCCTCGGGGCGGTGGTCCGCGGCGGCTGCCGAGCAGATCGCGTACGAGCAGGGCGGGCTCGAACCGAAGGCCCGTATCCACTCGCTCTCCGGCGGCCAGCGCACGCGGGTAGCGCTGGCGCTGGCCTTCGGCAAGCGGGCCGGGCTGATGCTGCTCGACGAGCCGATGGCCGACCTAGACCCGCTGGCGCGGCAGCAGCTGATGGGCGCGCTGATGGTGGAGGCGTCGGAGCACGGCACGACGATCTTGATGTCCTCGCACGTGTTGCCCGAACTGGAGGGCAGCTGCGACCACTTGGCGCTCCTGGGTGCCGGACGGGTGCGGCTGGCCGGGCCCGTGGACGAGCTGGTGTCGTCGCATGTGCTGCTCACCGGCGCGGGCTCCCTGGACGGCCACACCGTTGTCGAGCAGCGCCCGGCAGGCCGCGGCGCGACGGCGCTCGTACGGCGCGGTGCGGCGCTGCCGCCGGGCTGGGAGGCGGTGGAGCCGTCCCTCGAGGAGATCGTCCTCGCTCATCTGCGGACGGCCGGTCCGGCCGACGCGGCCGGTCCGAGTGCGCCCGAGGAGGCCGCCGTATGAGCACCCTGTCCTTTGCCCCGCGGGGGCTGACGTGGGCGTTCTTCCGCCTGCACCGGGCCTCGCTGCTGTTCTTCGGCGGGTGCTTCCTGGCGTTCGTCGGGTTCGAGATCTACACGTACAGGGTCGGCATCGACCCCGAGCAGACGGGCAACGTCTGCGGGCCGTTGGATCCCTCCTGCCACCTCTCCCTGGGCATCTACTCACGGGACTACTACAACCTGCTGCTGGTGTCCGAGGCCGTCCTCGCCTACCTCCCGCTCGTCCTCGCCGCCTACATCGGCGGCGCGGTGATCGCCCGCGAGCTGGAGAGCGGCACCGCGGCTCTGGCCTGGACCCAGTCCGTGACCCCGGTGCGCTGGCTGGCCGCCAAGCTGGCATGGCCGGCACTCCTGACCACCCTGGGCATGACCGTTCTGCTGCTGCTGCACTGGTGGGTACGCACCGAGACCGGTCCTGCGGGACGTGAGTGGTACGGCGCCGACACCTTCCGTGCCACCGGACCTGTCGGACTCGCCTGGGTCCTGTGCGCCCTGGCGGTCGGGGCCTTCTGCGGCCTGGTCCTCAAGCGCACCCTGCCCGCACTCGGCGCCGCAGTCGCCGTGATGGTCGCCGCGAACTGGCTCACCAACGTCCACCGCTGGAAGCTGTGGCCCTCCGTGTCACGCTACGAATCCGAGTACAGCTCGGTCGGGAGCACCTCGCTCCAGCTCGAGAACCGCTCATGGGACGCGGCCGGCCGTGAGGTCCCGTGGATGGGCGAGGGCTGGGGCTCGGCCGTACGCCACTACCGCGAGTTCCAGCCCAGGTCCCACTTCTGGCCCATCCAGTGGGTCGAGTCCGGCCTCGCCCTCGCCCTCGCCGGGGCTCTCACGCTGGCCTGCTTCTGGCTGCTGAGGCGCCGTACGCCCTGAGGAGGGGGCGGCGTACGGCAAGGGCGACCCCGGGGGACTCGAACCCCCGGGGT
>NZ_JAEIMH010000080.1:10546-24235 GCF_016464295.1 Streptomyces sp. N35
GCCGCGGGGGGGGGGGGGCGCGGCGCGGGAGGGCCCCCGGGGGGGCCCGGCACCCCCGGGCTTCGCCCCACGATGTCCTGCACGTCATGTCGCCGTAACCGACGATTCAGACTGCCTTGCGACGCTCAGGGGATGCAGGCCCCCGCCGAGAGCCCGACCACCTCCCCCACACCCCGTATCGCGGCGGCTGGAATCGCTCCGACACGGAACAATGAGTACATGAACACGCCCCAGGTGCCCGTGCACGCCCAGCCCTCCGTCGGTTCCATAGCCGCGCACCGGCCGCACACCGTGGCCGCCGCGGTCTCGGACCTCGAACCGGACATCGACGCGGATCTCGATGCGTACGAGGAGGACGGCGAGGGCGCCGAGCTGCCGCAGGGGCGTTTCCTGGACCGTGAGCGCAGCTGGCTGGCGTTCAACGAGCGGGTGCTCGAACTGGCCGAGGACCCCGCCACCCCCCTTCTGGAGCGCGCCAACTTCCTGGCGATCTTCGCGAGCAACCTGGACGAGTTCTTCATGGTCCGCGTGGCCGGCCTCAAGCGCCGTATCGCCACCGGAGTCGCCACCCGGTCCGCATCCGGACTGCAGCCCCGTGAGGTCCTGGACCTGATCTGGAACCGCACCCGCGAGCTGATGGCCCGGCACGCCGCCTGCTTCCAGGAGGACGTCGGCCCGGCGCTCGCCGAGGAGGGCATCGGGGTCGTCCGCTGGAACGACCTCACCGAGAAGGAGCAGGCGCGGCTCTTCACCCTGTTCCGGCAGCGGATCTTCCCGGTCCTCACCCCGCTCGCCGTGGACCCGGCGCACCCCTTCCCGTACATCTCGGGGCTCTCGCTGAATCTCGCGGTCGTCGTCCGCAACCCCGTCAGCGGCCACAACCACTTCGCGCGGGTCAAGGTGCCGCCGCTGCTGAACCGTTTCCTGGAGGCCTCGCCCGGCCGGTACGTCCCCATCGAGGACGTGATCTCGGCGCCCGCGCACCTCAAGGAGCTGTTCCCGGGCATGGAGGTGCGCGCGCACCACATGTTCCGCGTGACCCGCAACGAGGACCTCGAGGTCGAGGAGGACGACGCCGAGAACCTGCTCCAGGCCCTGGAGAAGGAGCTCATGCGGCGCCGCTTCGGGCCGCCGGTGCGGCTCGAGGTCGAGGAGTCCATCGACCGCTACGTACTGGATCTGCTGATCCGCGAGCTGAAGATCTCCGAGGCGGAGGTCTATCCGCTGCCGGGGCCCCTGGACCTGACCGGTCTCTTCAACGTCTCGTCCCTCGACCGCCCCGAGCTCAAGTACCAGAAGTTCGTGGCCGGTACGCACCGCGACCTCGCCGAGGTGGAGTCCGCGTCCGCGCCCGATATCTTCGCGGCGCTGCGCGAGCGCGATGTGCTGCTCCACCACCCGTACGACTCCTTCTCGACCTCCGTGCAGGCCTTCCTGGAGCAGGCCGCGAACGACGACGACGTGCTCGCCATCAAGCAGACGCTGTACCGGACTTCGGGCGATTCGCCGATAGTGGACGCCCTGATCGAGGCCGCCGAGGCCGGCAAGCAGGTGCTCGTCCTCGTCGAGATCAAGGCGCGCTTCGACGAGCAGGCCAACATCAAGTGGGCCCGCAAGCTGGAGGAGGCGGGCTGTCATGTCGTATACGGGCTCGTCGGGTTGAAGACCCACTGCAAGCTGTCGCTCGTCGTCCGACAGGAGGGCGACACCCTGCGCCGCTACTCGCACGTCGGCACGGGCAACTACCACCCCAAGACGGCCCGTCTGTACGAGGACTTGGGGCTGCTGACCGCCGACTCGCAGGTCGGCGCGGACCTCTCCGACCTCTTCAACCGGCTCTCCGGTTACTCGCGCCGCGAGACCTACCGGCGGCTCCTCGTCGCCCCCAAGTCCCTGCGGGACGGCCTGATTTCGCGGATCAACGACGAGGTCAAGCACCACCGGGCCGGGCGGCCCGCGCATGTCCGTATCAAGGTGAACTCGATCGTCGACGAGGCGCTCATCGACTCGCTCTACCGCGCGTCGCAGGCGGGCGTGCCGGTGGACATCTGGGTCCGCGGGATCTGCGCGATCCGGCCCGGCGTCGAGGGGCTCTCCGAGAACATCCGGGTCCGCTCGATCCTCGGCCGTTTCCTGGAGCACTCGCGGGTGTTCGCCTTCGGCAACGGCGGCGAGCCCGAGGTGTGGATCGGCAGCGCCGACATGATGCACCGCAACCTCGACCGCCGTATCGAAGCACTCGTCCGGGTCGTCGACCCGGCCCACCGGGCAGCACTCAACCGGCTCCTGGGGACCGGGATGTCCGACACCACCTCGTCCTGGCACCTGGGCCCCGACGGGGACTGGACCCGGCATGCCCTGGACTCCGAAGGACAGCCCCTGCGCAACGTGCAGGAGATGCTCATCGACGCGCGGAGGCGCCGGCGTGGCTCAGCGAAACCCTGACCGCAGCGAGCCCCTGGGCGGGGGCTCCCGGTCGATGTCCATGGACGGTGGGCCGACGGCTGTGGGTGGCAGGCCGTCCACTGCGGGCGGACGGCCGTCCGCCGTGGGTGGCAGGCCGTCCACCGCGGATGGCGGGCCGCCCGCCGTGGCCGGCGGGTCCGAGGACCTCGCCCGCTATCTGCGCGGACAGGCCACCGACTTCCTGCGGGCGCTGCGCCAGCACCGCGAGAGCGGCGTCGAGGACGCCTCGGCCCCGGCGATGGCGCTGCGGCGCACGGCCCGCCGGATCAGCGGCACCCTGCACACCTTCCGGCCGCTCCTCGACGCGACCTGGTCGGACGAACTCCGTACCGAACTCGCCTGGCTCTCGGGCACATTGGCCCGCGAGCACGCCTGCACCGAGCGGCTCGACCGCCTGCTGACCGCACTGCAGCGGCTCGCGGGCTCCACCGCGCCCGTCCCGGCCCAGGCCTCCGCATCGCCCACCGGCCAGCTCACGGTGGGCGCCGCCAAGGCGGGAGCGCTGCTCGACCGCCAGCTCACGCTTGCCCGCACCCGCGCCCACTCCACGGCGCTCCAGGCGCTCGGCTCGTCCCGCTTCCACGCGGTGGCGGACAACGTCGCGGTCCTGGCCAGCGACGTCCCGCTGCGCAGGGACGCGGCGGCGCACCGGCTCGCCCCGTTCGCGGCCGATGTCGAGGCCCGCCTCGCCGACGCCGTGCAGACCCTGCCTCTCGTACGGGCAGGGCATCCGTACAACGCCGAGGCGCTGGTGCACGGCCTGTCCGCCGAGACCGCACCCGAGACCCAGGACGCCCCCTGGCACCAGGCCCGGCTGCTCCTGAGGCTGCACCGCTACGCCCAAGAGGCTCTGGGCATACGGGACTTCGACCCGCGCCTGCTCACCGCGAGCCGCGCGCTCGACCGGCACCGTGACGCGGCCGAAGCGGCGGCGGCCGCGTCCTCTGCGGCCCGTACCCCCCGTATCGCCCCGGCCACGGCCTACGCGCTCGGCGTCCTGCACGCCGACCAGCGCCATGAGGTCGAGGCCGCACGTTTCGCCTTCAAGGGGGCTTGGCAGCGGTCAGGATCCGGTTCGGCGGTGAGCCTGCCGTGAACGGGCCCGAGTCCGAGCTGGTCCGGGCGGCGGGCTGCGTGCTGTGGCGCCGGACGCGTGGTGAGCGGCTTGGAAGTGATGCATCCCGGGGTTCCGGGGGCTCCTATTCGTCGCCCCCGGCACTGGAGATCTGCCTCGTCCACAGACCCAAGTACGACGACTGGTCGCACCCGAAAGGCAAGCTCAAGCGCGGCGAGGACCCGCTCGAGGGCGCCCTGCGCGAAGTCGAGGAGGAAACGGGCCACACCTGCACACCCGGCCCCCGCCTCCCCTCGGTCAGCTATTTCACGGGCGGCCGGCCGAAAGTCGTCCACTACTGGGCGGCGGAAGCGACGGCCGGGCACTTCGCGCCCAACCGTGAGGTCGACCGCATCCTCTGGCTCTCCGCCGCGGCGGCCCGCTCCCGGGTGACCCAGCCCCGGGACCGCACGCTGATCGACCAGTTTCTCGGGCTGCTCGGCTCACTGCGCTGACGGACGGCCGGCTGCCCCGCCACGGGACCTCCGCGCACCCCCCGGACGCGCACCCGCCCCACTCCCAGATGTGACCCAGTACACCCGGTGTGCCGATTCCGTCGTAATCCGGCCGTGACCTAACCACACCGACTGCCTAGGTTCACCTGCCGTTCACTCTCGACCATCGGCCGCTTCACCTGTCCTGCCTAATTTCGGCTGTACACGGTGCGTGTCGCTGGCGAAAAACGGCCGGCAGCCCACCGAGATGCTTGGACATTCCCAAGGCATGGGCCCTCCAGCGGGCCGCACAGACCTCATACGTCACGTACGACATCGCACGCCGCTGCCACAGACGGCGGCTCCTGGAAGGAACTCCCGAAGTGAAGCTTCAGCGCATGAACCGGCGGGCCCTCACCCTCGGTGCTCTCGCCGTCTCCGGCGCCCTGGCCCTCACGGCGTGCGGCTCGGACGACACCAGCGGCGGCGCCGGCGGCAACGAGAGCGCGCCCGCCGCCAACTCGAACATCAAGTGCGAGGACGCCAAGGGCCAGCTCCTGGCCAACGGCTCCTCCGCACAGGCCAACGCGATCCAGACCTGGATCAAGGAGTACACGGCCTCCTGCAAGGGCGTGCAGATCAACTACAAGCCCGAGGGTTCGGGCGCGGGTGTCACCGCGTTCCTGCAGGGCCAGACCGCGTTCGCCGGCTCCGACTCCGCGCTCAAGCCCGAGGAGCTCACCGAGTCCGCGAAGGTCTGCAAGGACAGCCAGGCCATCGACCTGCCCATGGTCGGCGGCCCGATCGCGGTCGGTTACAACGTTCCGGGTGTCGACAACCTGGTCCTGGACGCCAAGACCCTGGCGGACATCTTCAACAACAAGATCACCAACTGGGACGACGCGGCGATCAAAAAGCTGAACCCCGACGCCAAGCTCCCGGACACCAAGATCCAGGCCTTCCACCGCTCGGACGAGTCCGGCACCACGGACAACCTGACCAAGTACCTGAAGGCCGCCGCGCCCGACGCCTGGCCGTACGAGCCGGGCAAGGCCTGGGAGCCCAAGGGCGGCCAGTCCGCTCAGGGTTCCTCCGGTGTCGCCCAGCAGGTGAAGCAGACCTCCGGCTCGATCTCGTACATGGAGCTGAGCTACGCCAAGGACGGCATCAACACCGTCGCGATCGACACCGGTGCCGGCACCCCGGTCGAGGCCACCGTCGACAACGCCACCAAGGCGATCGCCGACGCCAAGGTCGTCGGCAAGGGCAAGGACCTCGCCCTCGAGCTCAACTACGCCACCAAGGCCGAGGGTGCCTACCCGATCACCCTGGTGACGTACGAGATCGTCTGCGAGAAGGGCAACAAGGCCGAGACCCTGGCCGCCACCAAGTCCTTCCTCGGCTACGCCGCCAGCGAGGACGGCCAGTCCAAGCTGAAGGAGCAGGGCTACGCCCCGATCCCGGCCGAGATCAACGCCAAGGTTCGCGAGACCATCGCCGCCCTGAGCTAATGGAACCGAGTGCGGCCGGGCGGGCGCACACCGCGACCCCCCGCCGCCCCGTCCGGTGCCCCGCCGCCAGGAGCAGCGGCACACGCTGCCGCTCCAGGAGCAGCCCGCAACAAGCAGGGCGCGCTCCGCAGACCGGAGAATCCCATGGACATATCACCTTCCACCACCGCACCTCCCCCACCGCCGCAGGACCTGAAGGCCTCGTCGCCCGTCTCGCACAAGGCCGCTTCGCGCGGTGCCACCCGCCCCGGTGACCGGATCTTCCTCGGTCTCTCCCGCGGCTCCGGCATCCTGCTCCTGCTGATCATGGCCGCCATCGCGGCCTTCCTGACCTACCGCGCCTCGATCGTCCTCTCCGAGAACGAGGGCAACTTCCTCACGACGTTCGAGTGGGACGCCAACTCCATCCCGCCGGTCTTCGGTATCGCGGTCCTCGCCTTCGGCACCGTGATCTCGTCGATCATCGCGATGCTCATCGCGGTCCCGATCGCCGTCGGTATCGCGCTCTTCATCACGCACTACGCGCCGCGCAAGCTGAGCGGTCCGATCGCCTACGTGATCGACCTGCTCGCCGCGGTGCCCTCCATCGTCTACGGCCTGTGGGGCGCCCTCTTCCTGGTGCCGCACCTGACCGGGTTCTACAGCTGGCTGAACGACTACTTCGGCTGGACCGGGATCCTGGAGTGGCAGGGCGGCGCCCCCCGCTCGCTGCTCACCGTGGGCATCCTGCTCGCGATCATGATCCTGCCGATCATCACCAACGTGAGCCGTGAGGTCTTCAAGCAGGCCCCCCAGATGCACCAGGAAGCGGCACTCGCGCTCGGCGCGACCCGCTGGGAGGTCATCCGGATGTCGGTCCTGCCCTTCGGCCGCTCCGGCATCATCTCCGCCTCGATGCTGGGCCTCGGCCGCGCGCTCGGCGAGACGATGGCCGTCGCCACGGTGCTCTCCCCGAGCTTCCTCATCAACACCAGCATCCTGGACCCGGGCGGCGGCACCTTCGCCCAGAACATCGCCAGCAAGTTCTCCGAGGCGACCGTGCAGGGCCGTGACGCGCTGATCGCGTCCGGTCTGGTGCTCTTCGTCATCACGCTTCTGGTCAACGGCGCGGCCCGCGCGATCATCGCCCGCCGCAAGGAGTACTCGGGGGCCAACGCATGAGCCACGTCATCGACACCAAGCAGCCGGCGAGCACCCTCCAGGGAGCGCGCCTGCCCAGCTGGGCCCCGTATGTCATCGCGGCCGGATCCATCGCCGTGGGCTGCGGCATCGGTCTCGCGGGCGGCCTCGACAGCCGTATCCAGTGGGGCCTGATCGCCTCCATCCTGTTCCTCCTGGTGACCTACCTCCTGGCCGCCAAGATCGAGGGCGGCCGGCAGGCCAAGGACCGGATGGCCACCAGCGTGGTCTGGGTCGCGTTCCTGCTCGCCGTGATCCCGCTGGTCTCCCTGATCTGGGAGACCGTGGCCCGCGGCATCAAGGTCCTGGACAGCTACTTCCTGACCACCTCGATGGGCGTCCTCGCGGACACCGACGTCGGCGGCGGTATCTACCACGCCCTGATCGGCACCCTGGAGCAGGTCGGTCTCGCGACCCTCATGGCCGTCCCGGTCGGTCTGCTGACCGCGATCTACCTGGTCGAGTACGGGCGCGGCAAGCTCGCCAAGGCCGTCACGTTCTTCGTCGACGTCATGACGGGCATCCCGTCGATCGTCGCCGGTCTGTTCATCCTCAGCTTCTGGATCCTGATCCTGGACATGGGCTACTCCGGCTTCGCCGGCGCCATGGCCCTCGCAATCCTGATGATGCCGGTGGTCGTCCGCTCCACCGAGGAGATGCTCAAGCTCGTACCGAACGAGCTGCGCGAGGCCTCCCTCGCCCTGGGTGTCCCGAAGTGGCGCACGATCCTGAAGGTGGTGCTCCCGACCTCGATCGGCGGCATCACCACCGGTGTAATGCTCTCGGTGGCCCGTATCGCCGGTGAGACGGCCCCCGTGCTGCTCCTGGTGTGGGGCAACCCGCTGATCAACACGAACCCGTTCGACGGCCCGCAGGCCTCGCTGCCGCTGTACATCTACCAGCAGTACGCGAACAGCGCCGGCTCCCCCGCGGCGTACGACCGGGCGTGGGCGGCGGCCCTCACCCTCATCATCCTGATCATGGTCCTCAACCTGGTGGCCCGCGGTATCGCCCGCTGGAAGGCCCCCAAGACGGGCCGCTGACGCGGCCAGGAGGCTCCGCACGGAGCCGCTCAGCGACCCCTCTCGCAAGACCTTCCGAAAGAAGCAGTGATTGAAATGGCCAAGCGAATCGACGTCGGCGGACTGACCGCCTACTACGGATCCCACAAGGCGATCGAAGACATCTCGATGACGGTCGAGCCCCGCTCGGTGACGGCCTTCATCGGCCCCTCCGGCTGCGGCAAGTCGACCTTCCTGCGGACCCTGAACCGTATGCACGAGGTCACCCCCGGCGGCCGCGTGGAGGGCAAGGTCATGCTGGACGGCGAGGACCTGTACGCCTCCGCCGTGGACCCGGTGAACGTGCGCCGCACGATCGGCATGGTCTTCCAGCGCCCGAACCCGTTCCCGACCATGTCGATCTTCGACAACGTCGCGGCGGGCCTGCGCCTCAACGGCAACTACAAGAAGGCCGAACTGGCCGAGGTCGTCGAGAAGTCCCTGCGCGGCGCCAACCTCTGGAACGAGGTCAAGGACCGTCTGAACAAGCCGGGCTCCGGCCTCTCCGGCGGTCAGCAGCAGCGTCTGTGCATCGCCCGCGCCATCGCGGTCGAGCCGCAGGTGCTCCTCATGGACGAGCCCTGCTCGGCCCTCGACCCGATCTCGACCCTCGCGATCGAGGACCTGATCGGCGAGCTCAAGGAGCGCTTCACGATCGTCATCGTGACGCACAACATGCAGCAGGCGGCCCGTGTCTCGGACCGCACCGCGTTCTTCAACCTCTCGGCGGTCGGCCAGCCCGGCCGGCTCATCGAGATAGACGACACGGAGCGCATCTTCTCCAACCCGTCCGTGCAGGCCACCGAGGACTACATCTCCGGCCGCTTCGGCTAGGCCGACTCCGGATCTGCCGCGCGGTGCTGCATGGCGGTGCCACCGCACGGCCCGGGCCCGCCTTCCCTTTTACGGGGAGGGCGGGCCCTCTTTCTCGTACGGCCGACGCCGGCCCCGTCGGCGTAATACCATGTCCTACATGGAAGCCACGGCACGCGAGCTCAATCAGCAGTCCTCGGCGCTCCTCGACCGGGTCGAGCGCGGCGAGGAGATCACCGTCACGCGCAACGGGCGCCCCGTCGCCCGGATCGTCCCCATAGACCACACGACTGTTCCCGCGTTTCCGCCTGGGCCCATCGGACCCATCGAGCTCCCCCAGATCGATCTCGGCCCGGACATGACCAATGAGGAGATGCAAGCCCTCCTCGAAGGGATGGGCGAGGACGGCCTGTGATCGCCATCGCCGACACCAACGCTCTCATCCGACTGCTTTCACCTTCGTTCGCCGGGCATCGCGAGCATGCCGACGCCCTCACCGAGATCGAGCACCTTGTCGTTTCTCCCCTGGTGATCGCCGAACTCGACTACATGCTCAGCCGCCGCAGCGGCGTACAGGCGGCGCTCGCCGCAGGACGGTTCATCGAGACGTACGCCGCCCGCCGCAAGTTCTCCGTCCCCGACGTCGCCCCGCACCTGAGCACCGCACTCGCTGTCGCCGACGGCTACCGGGACGCGGACGGCGGCAAAGGCGTAGGGCTGACTGACGCCATGAACGTCGCGCTTGCCGCTGCCTATGGCACCGACGTGCAATTCACCTCGGACAGACACTTCCGCATGATCCGCCCCCTCACCGGCCACACCGCGTTCCGTCTCCTCCCCGAGGACCGCTGACCCCGTCTGCACAGCAAACGGGCCGGTCCTCCCCGTCGGAAGGACCGGCCCGTAGCCGTACAGAAAGCGCAGGCGCTACAGGAACGCCAGGTTCACGAGCCAGAAGCTGAACGCCGCCACCAGCGCCGCCGCCGGCATCGTGATGAACCAGCCCAGGATGATGTTCTTGGCGACACCCCAGCGCACCGCGTTGACCCGCTTCGTCGCCCCCACACCCATGATCGCGGACGTGATGACGTGCGTCGTCGAGATCGGCGCGTGGAAGATGAACGCGGTCGTGAACATGATGCCCGCGCCCGTCGTCTCGGCCGCGAAACCCTGCGGCGGATCAAGCTCGATGATCTTCCGGCCGAGCGTGCGCATGATGCGCCAGCCACCCGCGTACGTGCCGAGCGACAGCATCACCGCGCAGGAGACCTTCACCCAGATCGGAATCGGGTCCCCGGGAGCCTCGACATCGGCGATGACCAGGGCCATCACCACGATGCCCATGGTCTTCTGCGCGTCCTGCAGACCGTGCCCGAGCGCCATACCGGCCGCGGACACCGTCTGCGCGATACGGAAGCCGCGCTTGGCCTTGTGCGGGTTGGACTTCCGGAACATCCACATGATCGCGACCATCACCAGATAGCCCGCGATCAGACCGACGACCGGCGAGATGAACATCGGGATGACGATCTTCTCGATCACACCGGACCAGATCACCCCGATCCCGCCGGCAAGGGCCGCACCCACGAGTCCGCCGAACAGGGCGTGCGAGGACGACGAGGGCAGGCCGAAGTACCAGGTGATGAGGTTCCAGACGATCGCGCCGACCAGACCGGCGAACAGGATCCACATGCCCCTGTTGCCGTGCGGCGTCTCGATGATGCCCTCGGAAACGGTCTTCGCGATCCCGCTGCCCAGGAAGGCACCCGCCAGGTTCATCACCGCGGCCATGGCGAGCGCCGCACGAGGCGTCAGGGCACGCGTGGAGACCGATGTGGCGATGGCGTTCGCGGAATCGTGAAAGCCGTTCGTATACGTGAAGAAGAGGGCGACACCGATGGTGACGACCAGTGCGAAGGTGTCCACGAAGCCTCAGGACTCCTTGACCGCGATGGTCTCCACGGTGTTGGCGACGTGCTCGAACGCATCGGCCGCCTCCTCGAGCACATCGACGATCTGCTTGAGCTTCAGCACCTCCATGGCGTCGTACTTGCCATTGAAGAGCTGGGCGAGCAGCTTGCGGTGGATCTGGTCGGCCTGGTTCTCGAGACGGTTGACCTCGATCCAGTACTCCGTGAGGTTGTCCATGGTCCGCAGGTGCGGCATGGCCTCGGCGGTCAGCTCCGCGGCGCGGGCGAGCACCTCGATCTGCTGCTCGACGCCCTTGGGCAGCTCCTCGACCTGGTAGAGGACGACGAGGTCGACGGCCTCCTCCATGAAGTCCATGATGTCGTCCAGCGAGGACGCGAGGTTGTAGATGTCCTCGCGGTCGAAGGGCGTGATGAACGAGGAGTTCAGCTGGTGGAAGATCGCATGCGTGGCGTCGTCTCCCGCGTGCTCCGCGGCCCGCATACGCTCTGCGATCTCGGCCCGGGCGGAGGAATCCGCCCCGAGCAGTTCCATGAGGAGCTTCGAGCCCGTCACGATGTTGTCCGCGGAAGCCGCGAACATGTCGTAGAAGCTCGTCTCCCTGGGGGTCAGACGAAAACGCACGTGGGGTCCTCGGGGTGCTTCGGGTTCGGTGAGGCTGATGCTAGGCGCATCAACCGGCCACGGCTAACCGGCCGCTCCCCAGTGTCGCCCATCGGGCACAGTGATCAGCACTGGCCCTCCCATGACGGGGGCCTCGCCGGGGTATGGCCGGGGAGTGACCCCCGGACGAAGGCCGGGCGACGGGCGGGATACGGCGGGAGCGAGAGCCCTGGCCGATACGGGCGTGTCGAGTACCATATACCCACCAGGGGTATCTCGGGAGCTGCCGGAGGAGTCCGGGAGAATCGGGGATACGCGATGAGGAGGACGGGATGACCACCACCGAGGCCGGCGCCACCACGCCCGAGCCCGCACCCGTGGTGACGGACCACGACCGCGGGGTGCACGGGTATCACAAGCAGAAGGAAGAGCACCTCAAGCGGCTGCGCCGGATCGAGGGCCAGATCCGCGGTCTGCAGCGCCTGGTCGACGAGGACGTCTACTGCATCGACATACTCACCCAGGTCTCGGCCTCGACCAAGGCCCTCCAGTCCTTCGCCCTGCAGCTCCTGGAGGAGCATCTGCGGCACTGCGTCGCGGACGCGGCGCTCAAGGGCGGCGAGGAGATCGACGCGAAAGTGGAAGAGGCGACGAAGGCGATCGCCCGGCTGCTGCGTACGTGAGGTTCGGGTGGTGCCGGGTGTGACCTCGACACGTCCCGGCTACCCCTCCCTCTCGGCCTGTCCGAACACGTCCCCCACCACTCCGAGCACCTCGTCGATCCGGTCCGCGCTGAGCCGCTCCTCGTCCGCGGCGGATGCCGCGATGATGAGGTCGCCGCACAGCTCGATCTCGGCGAGGGCGACGTGGTCCTGAACCGCTCCCCTGCCCTGGGCCGGAGCCACGTACATCACCTCTTTCCGCCGTCGGCGGTCGCAGATTCCCAAGCGTCGGCTCTCCCGGGCCCCGGCTCCGCGCAGCCTCCGCAGAGCCTCCGACTGCCCGAGTCCCGACTTCCTAGAGTAGGGAGCGGTCTACGGAACGCGCATGGCACGTACGGACCATTTCGGGTCGTGAAATCGGGCCCCGCGAAGGCGGGTTCGGGCCACGCGGGGATGTGTTCCGGCCGCCCGATGGCGGGTTCGCGCCAGGCGGGAGCGGGTTCGGGCCGCCGGGCAGTCCGTTCGGGCCGCCTGGCAGCTCGTTCGGGCCGTCCGCCATCCGGTTCCGGCCGGGAGCTCAGCCCTGTGCGATCTTGCCCGCGTAGATGTCGCCGGACTCGGGGAGCTTCGCCGCCGCCTTCGTCCCGAACGCGTCCAGCCAGGTCGTCGACATCACCGCGACCGCCTTCCCGTGTCCTGAACCGGAACCGGCGGGCGCCCCTGAAGCGCCGCCTGAACTGCCGCCTTCGGTCTGCCCGTTGGCGAAACTGAACTCATGGCGGATCTTGCGCAGCCGCCCCTCGTCGTCGAGGTAGGCGTCGAACGGCACGGTGTCCTTGGTGAACCCTTTCGCCGCCGCCCGCAGCACCGCCCTGTTCTCCTCGGGTGCCAGCTCCGCCGCACGCGCCAGATCGACCACGCCTCGGTAGTGCCGCACCGCGACACCCTCGACCTCCGCGGGCCCCACGTACTCCACCGAGCGTGCGCCGCGCAGGAGTTCGGCGGCGGTGAGCGGGTCGGTGGCACCGCCGGTGACGAGGTTTCCGTCGGAGAGTGTCGTGGTGTCGATACGGACCCACTTGTCGGCGGGGACGCCCGCGCCCCGGTTCTTCATGTACAGCGCCCCGGGCGCGAGCATCTCCGTGATCGGGCCCTGCGGCTCGACGCCCGCCGGGTCCTGCGGCAGCTGCACCCTGAGTTCGCCGACGCGGCGTACGAAGTCGTATGTGCCGGAGCCGCGGATCGTGACCCGGGTGCCGCCCGAGGCCATCTCCATCGAGGTGCGGGCACGGGCCGTGCCGGCCAGGACCAGCTCGTCGGCCGCCTGCTGCAGGGCCTGGTGCGGATCGCCGCCCGCGTCGTCCGCGGCGGCACCACCCGGGGAGCACCCCGCCGTGGCCAGGACAAGACAGGCCAGTCCCGCGCCCACCGGAGCGGCCAGGAAGCGCCGGCTCCTGCCGCTGCGACGCTTCTCGAGCTGCTGCACCACCATCGCCTGCCTACCCCCAACACTGGCCGTCCGTACGCGGGCCCCCTTGTGCTTCGCTTAACGACCAGTGCCGGTCCCCGTCACGGGCCTTGAGCATGGGCCGTGGGCGGCTACGGTTGAAACGTGCAACAAAAGCCTCCACCCCCTGGCGAACCCGACCCGGCCGCGGTCCACCACACCAGCACGGTCGAGCAGGGCAAGTTCTGCACCGCGCACTGCACCTGCGGCTGGCGCGGTCCGGCCCGCAGGGCACGCTCCAAGGCGAGATCGGACGCGCTGGAGCACGCGAGCGTCTGATGCTGTGGGTGCTGAGGGCGACGAATAGGAGCCCTCAGAAACCCCGGGAAACCCCGCCCCCCCGCCGCCCCCGCCCCCCCCCCGGCACCCCCCCCCCCGCCCCCCCCCCCCCCCCCCCCCGCACCCCCCCC
>NZ_JAEIMH010000080.1:24245-30028 GCF_016464295.1 Streptomyces sp. N35
CGTGGGGGGGGGGGGGGGGGGGGGGCGAGAAGAAGCGCCCCCCCCGAAACCCCGGGAAACCCCGCCCCCAAGCCGCTCCAGCCCCTCCCGGGACACCCCGCCCCAAGCCCCTCCACTCCCCTACCGGGAAACCCCGCCCCTCCCAAGCCACTCCACGCCCCCCGCCGGGGTACATCACCTCCATGACGTCCATGGACCGGCGTACGGCGCTCATCGGCGGGGCCGCACTCGCGCTCTCCGCGGCCGCGGGCTGCACCGGCTCGGGAGGAGGCGGGAGCTCACCCTCTCCGTCGTCCTCCCGCACCCCGCCGGACGGGAAACCGAGCAGCCCGCCGGCCCGCCGCGCCCCGGACTGGCCCGCCCTCGCGGAGGATCTCGACGGTGAGCTCATACGCCCCGGCGACGCGGACTGGAACAGCGCCCGGCAGCTCTTCAACACCCGCTTCGACGGCCTGAAGCCCGCGGCCGTCGCGTATGTCTCGGGCGTCGAGGACATACGGACCGCCCTCGCCTTCGCCCGCAGGACGCGCATCCCGGTCGCGGTGCGCGGCGGTGGCCACTCGTACGCGGGCTGGTCGTCGGGGGACGGGCGGCTGGTCCTCGATGTGTCGCGGCTCTCGTCGATACGGGCGGGCGGCGGCGCCGCTTCCGTCGGGGCGGGGGCGCGGCTGATCGACGTCTACCGTGCGCTGGCCGCGAAGGGGGCGACGGTTCCCGCCGGTTCGTGCCCGAGCGTCGGGATTGCCGGCCTGGCCCTCGGCGGCGGACACGGCGTGACCTCGCGGGCGTACGGGCTGACCTGCGACAGCCTGACCAGCGCGACCCTGGTGACGGCGGACGGCAAGGAGCTGGTGTGCTCCGGTGACGAGCACCCCGGCCTCTTCTGGGCGTTGCGCGGGGCGGGCGCCGGTCAGTTCGGTGTGGTGACGGAGCTCGGCTTCCGTACTCATCCGGCGCCGCAGGCGGTGGCCTGCACCATGGTCTGGCCCTGGGAGCGGGCGCCTGATGTGGTCCGGGCCTGGCAGCGGTGGGGGCCCGGCCTTCCGGACGAGATCTGGTCGCAATGCACCGTCGGCTCCGAGGCCGGAAGGGGGCCGGCGGTACGGGTCTCGGCCTTCTCCCTCGGCACCTACGGCGAGCTGCAGAACGCCGTCGACCGCCTCGCGGACGCGGTCGGCGCGCCGGCCTCCGGGGTGTCGCTGCGGCGCAAGTCGTACGAGGAGGCGATGGAGATCTACGCGGGCTGCGCGTCGTTCTCCGCCGACGAGCAGTGCCGGCTGCCGGGCGGCCTTCCCGGGCGGGGCGCGGCCGGGCGGCTCGGGCGGGCCACGTACCTGGCGCGCTCGGACTTCTTCGCGCGCGAGCTGCCGCCGGCCGGGATCGCCGCGCTGGTCGCCGCGGTGAACCGGACGCCGGACGCGCGCTACGGCACGGTCGCGCTCACGGCACTCGGCGGTGCGGTCAACCGCATCGCCCCCACGGCAACCGCCTTCGTCCACCGCCGGCAGCGGATGCTCGCGCAGTACGAGGCGGGGTGGCGGGCAGGGGCGTCGGGGGCGGGCGCGGAGTCCTGGCTGACGCACACGTACGCGGCGATGCGGCCCTACGCCTCGGGCGCCGCCTACCAGAACTACGTGGACCCCTCGCTGAGGAACTGGCGCGCGGCGTATTACGGCGCGGCGGCAAGCCGGTTGAGCCGGCTGAAGCGGGAGTACGACCCGGACCGGGTCTTCACCTTTCCGCAGGCGCTGTGATTCCAGGCGCCACCCACCCACACCCGGCAACGAGCCGCGCCCTCGAACGGCGGAACCGACCCCTCGTACGGCCCACCCCGACACGCCCTCCGCTGGCCCAACCCCGCCCCCGGAGGTCCCCTGGACGCACCGGTCATCACCGCAACCCGAGGGCAGGTCGCCATGACAAGAAGGTCCCGCACCCGAATAGCCCACCCGTCGCCCGACCACCGCCCCTCGACGAGGCGTTTCGCCCCGCTCCTGCCCTCGCTCGGCTCCATAGCCGCCGCGGCCGTGCTGCTCGCGGCCGGCGCGAGCCCCGCGGCCGCCGCCCCCCGCGCCCGGGAGGTCGCCGCCCCACACCCCGGGGCCGGCCCCCCGGCCCCCGCCCCCGCCGGGGTGGCCGCCGTGGCCGGCGGCTACGGCCTGAAGCTGATGCGCAGACGGCGCACGGAGGCGGCGCACACAGAGCCCGCGGACACCTGCACCGCGGACGCCAAGAGCGCGGACACCGAGAGCCCGGCCCGACGGCCCGCCTCCGAGCGCCAGTTGACCGCCGGGACCGTCAACTCCGCGGGCTGACCCGGGCGTCAACTCCGCGGGCTGACCGGGGCGTCACGCCGCCAGATCGTTCCGCCCCGACCCCGTATCCGTGGCGTCGTCCGCCACCCGCGGCTCCGGAAGGTCCACGGCCGGGTGGGGCAGCGGCACCCGACGGGCCCGTACGAGAAAACCGGCCCGCGAGCGGCTGACCGCCGTCACGACGGGGGTCAGCAGGGCCATCGCCAACGGTGCGAGCAACAGCGTCGTCGCCGTGCCGAGTGCGAAACCGCCCACCACGTCCGTCGGATAGTGCACGCCCATGAACACCCGGCACAGGCCCTCGACGAGCGCGAGCGCGATGCCGATCAGGCCGAACTTCCGGTTGGCGACGAAGAGTCCGACGCCGAGCGCCATCGCGAGCGTGGCGTGGTCGCTGACGAACGAGAAGTCGCTCTTGCCGTCGACGAGCAGCTCGAGGCCGCTGTGGTCGACGAAGGGGCGGGGCCGCTCCACGAAGCCGCGGATCGGAATGTTGATCAGCACCGCGATGCCCGCGGCGAGCGGCGCCCAGACGAGACCGGCGACCGACACCTCGGGTTCGGGGCGGCGCCGGACCGAGATCCAGCACCACAGCACGAGGACGACCAGGGCGATCAGCAGTCCGTACTCGCCGACGAAACCGATCGCGCGGTCGAGCCAGTCGGGGGTGGACTTGGTGAGTCCGTTGATGTCGTAGAGCAGATCGATATCGGGGTTGGACGCGCCGTCGACGGCGAGCTCCGGTCCGGCGGACGCGCCGGGAACGGCGCTCTCCACTCCAGCCATGGTGCCGCAGCCCCTTGTCTCGTCGTGGGCGCGTGCGTACGCGCCCGGATCTCAACCCCCGTGCTTCAGCTTGGTCAGTGCGTCTGCCGTTCGGTGTCGGGAACCAGTGTTGCGGTCCGTCGCCGGGAGAACGGTCACTTCCCCTTGATAGGTTCCACTCTCCACCGAAAGATCACTCGGACGTTATCGAAGAGTGACTCATCGCTGCAGCTCAGAGGGCCCGTCCTGGCGCCGGGTTTCAGCCAACTCACGCGCCCGCGGCCGCCTCCGCAATGCCCTCGCGCGCTTCCTCCAGGGCCTGCGCTCCGTCCTGTGTGACCCGGGTCGCACCGAAGTAGTCGGGGGTGTCCACCGGCGCGAAACGGATCACCGCCCCGGGCCGTGGCGCATCGATCATGTAACCGCCGCCGACATAGATCCCGACGTGCCGGATGGCCCGGGAGTTGGTCAGGTCGTCCGAGAAGAACACCAGGTCACCGGGGAGGAGTTCGCTCCGCTTGGGGTGCGGTCCCGCGTTGTACTGGTCGTTGGCCACGCGCGGCAGCGTCACGCCGACCGTGTCGTACGCGGCCTTCGTCAGACCCGAGCAGTCGAAGCGTCCGCCGTCCTGCGCGGTGCCGTCGCCGCCCCACAGGTACTCCGTGCCCAGCTGCTCCTGCGCGAACGAGATCGCGCCGGCCGCCTGCCGGGAGGGGCTTACTCGGCCAACAGGGCGCGCGAAGCTCTTCTGCAGGGTCGTGATGGTCTTCACATAGTTCTGGGTCTCGCGATACGGGGGTACACCGCCGTACTTGATGACCGCGTACGCCCCCGCGTTGTACGCCGCCAGCATGTTGTGCGTCGGATTGCCCGGGGCGTCCTTCACATAGCCGGCGAGCTTGCAGTCGTACGAAGCGGCGGACGGGATCGCGTCGTTGGGATCCCAGACGTCCCGGTCCCCGTCCTTGTCCCCGTCGACGCCGTGCGCGGCCCAGGTCCCGGGGATGAACTGCGCTATGCCCTGCGCCGCCGCGGGGCTCTGCGCCTTCGGGTTCCAGCCGCTCTCCTGGTACAACTGCGCGGCGAGCAGCGCCGGATTGATGGCCGGGCAGAGATTGCCCCACTTCTGTACGAGCGGCTGGTACGCGGCCGGCACGGCGCCCTTGGCGAGGCCGACGGCTCCCTGGCCCACCCCGTTGGCGAGATTGCCCGCGACCATGAAGGTGCCGACGACGAGCAGCAGCACGAAGCTGAGTCCGCCGCCCGCGAAAGCGGCTGTGACCAGCCAGGCCTTACGCATCGTCCACCGCCCTTCACGCACAGGAAGTCCGCCGCGCCCAGTGTATGGGCGGGCGGACTTCTGTTCGTGGACCTGTGGACAACTGCTCGGAAGCCTTGTGGACAACCGTGGGGAATCAGCCAACTCCCCAGGTGGAGCGGCCGATTCACGCCGCCAGTGCCACCGCATCCACCGCGGGCGTCCGCAGCTGGCGCCATGCGGTCGCCATGCTCGTGCCGATCGTCACCGTGGCCGCGATGCCGGCCACGGCCAGCCAGATCCCGAGCCCCTGTCCGGGCAGCACCTGGTCGGTCCGTACGGTCGTGAAGGCCACGATGCCCGCGAAGCCGGTGAGCGAACCGAGGACGACACCGGTCACGGTGAGCACCGCGCTCTCGGCGCCCACCATCGCGAGCACCTGACGGGGCGTGGCTCCGGCGAGGCGCTGCTGGCCGAACTCCCGTACGCGATAAGAGGTCGCCGCGTACAGGGTGTTGATCAGCATGATGCAGCAGAAGGCCACGATGATCCCGACGACCGCGTAGTTGAGTGTCTCCAGGGTCTTGGCGTCGGCGGCCTTGACCAGGCCCGAGGCCTTCACCGCGTCGTTCTCGACGCCCTGCATATAGAGGGTGGCGACCGCCATGCCGGTGAATAGGATCAACGGCATGAGGACGTTGGAGAGTTGAGCGGCCCGCTGCCGCATGTTGCGCACGGTGAGATAGCCGCCGGCTCCGGCGAGCGCGGTGATCGGACCCTCGAGGACGCTCAGCACGCCCGGCAGGATCCGCGTCGAGAGCAGCGCGCAGCCCACCGAGAGCAGGATCGCGCCGTACGCGGGCGGCGCCATCATGATCTCGGCGTCCGAGTCGAGGAGGAATGTCGCCGCCACGCTGAGGGCTCCGGCCACCAGCGCCGCGTAGGTGAAGAAGGTGCGTCCCCTGCCGGGCCGCTTGCCGGCCGCCCGGCCCGCTCGCCGTACGGCGAGGAAGGCGGCGCCCACCGAAGCGAGCAGCGTGATGTCGAACCCGGTGCTGAGCGCGATCGCCCCGAAGGAGTGCTCGACCGAGCCGGCCACCTGTCCGCTGTCCTGGAACACATCGAGCAGCAGCTGCCCGCCGAACATCGCGGGCACGACCGCGAGCGCGGCGCCGAGCAGCGCGACCACGAGGGCCTCGCCGACGATCATGCGCTTGATCTGCGCGGGGGTCGCCCCGGTGGTGCGCAGAAGCTCGATCTCCTCGCTCCGCTGCCGTACGGCGACGGTCAGCGTCGAGGCGACGGCGAAGAAGACGAGGAGACTTCCGTAGCCGCCCACGACGCTCGCGGCGACCGTCAGCGTCTCGGCGCTGCGGTCGTCGAACCCGGCCCCGGCGGGCGGGGCGCGCATCCGGTTGAAGGTCATGGGGTTCCGGGCGCCCACG
>NZ_JAEIMH010000080.1:30038-41294 GCF_016464295.1 Streptomyces sp. N35
GGGAACCCTCCCGTCCCCCCCCCGGCGCCGGGGGGGGCCGCCCGCCGCCCGGGCCCTGGGCCCCTCGACCCCGGCGCCGGCGGCCGTGTCGTGCATCGAGTTGAAGGTCATGATGATCAGCGCGCCCAGGAACGAGCTGAACAGCGTGGCGGCGAACCGCCCGGGCCGCTGCCGAATGGACCGCATGGCCAGCGCGAACATCGCTCACACCCCCAACTGGGCCGCGTAGTCGGACCCGTTGATGTCGTCGCCGAGATGCGCGAGCCGCTCCGCGACCGCGTCCACCGTCGGCCGTTCCATGTGCCCGGCGATCCGCCCGTCCGCGAGAAAGACGACCGAGTCGGCGTACGAGGCGGCCACCGGGTCATGGGTCACCATGACGACGGTCCGGCCGTGCACCCGTACCGCCTCCTGGAGCAGATGCAGCACATCGCGCGCGCTGCGGATGTCCAGCGCGCCGGTGGGCTCGTCGGCGAAGACCACGGCCGGCTCGGTGACCAGGGCACGTGCGATGGCGACGCGCTGCCGCTGTCCGCCCGACAGCTCGTCGGGCCGGTGCTTCAGACGCCCGCCGAGCCCCACCTGCTCCAGTACGGAACGGGCCTTGGCCTTGTCGATCCTGCGGCCCGCGAGCTTGAGCGGAAGGATGGTGTTCTGCGCGACGGTGAGCGTCGGCAGCAGGTTGTACTGCTGGAAGACGAACCCGATCCGCCGGCGCCGGAACTTGGTGAGCTCGGCCTCACTGCCCTTGCTCATCTCCTCGCCGGCCACCATGACGATGCCGCTGTCGGGCCGTTCGAGCCCGGCCGCGCACTGCAGAAGTGTGGTCTTGCCGGACCCTGACGGGCCCATCACGGCGGTGAACGTCCCGCGGGCGAGGGACAGACTCACGCCGTCCAGCGCCCGTACCGCGCTCTCGCCCTCGCCGTAGCTCTTGCTGACCTTGACGAGCCGCAGGGCTTCGTCGGTCCCCCGCCCGAAGGCGCCCGTCTTATCCCTCTTGTTCCCAAACATCTCAGCCTCTTCATGCCGGTTTGGTGTGCTTTCCCTTGCCGTACTTCGAAGGTAGGGACACAGGCTCGGCGGCACATTGGGTGTGGGGCCCGGAACAGGGTGGTGGTGGGTACACCCCCGGCGGTGCGGCTGGCCCCGCCGGGGGACTTAGGGGCGGCCCGCCAGGGGCCCTCAGGGTCGGTCCGCTGGGAGCCCTCGGGATCGGCCCGCCGGGAGCCCTCGGGATCGGCCCGCCGGAGGTCAGCCAGGGATCAGGGCTCCCCGCTCCACCAGTCTGGCCACCTCCGGCAGCGCGGCCAGGACCAGGCGGCTGCGGTCCGTGCCCTCCGCCTCGGCGAGCCGGGTCAGCTGGTCGCCGAGCGTCTCGTCGGGGCGGCCGCTGCCGCCGATCAGGGCGACGCCGAGCGGTGTGGTGCGCTCGTTCCAGTTGAGGCCGTCCGAAGGGATCTTCAGGAGCTGCTGGTTGAGGTGCCAGCCGCCCGGTCCTGACGCGGAGTCGGAACGCAGACCCGCCTCCTGCCAGAGCCGTACACCCGGCCCTGGACGGAAGTGCGCGGTCAGCGGGTCGTGGTCGCGCAGCCAGTCCTGCCGCGTGAACCACTCCGCGACCTGGCCACCGGTCAACTCGGCCGCTTCCGGCGACAGTTCCTCGATCCGTACGACGGGATCGTGACGGTCCGTACGGCGCAGCACCACCGTTCCCGTCCCCACGCCCGTGATCTTCCGGTCCTCGAACCAGCGCAGCCACGACTCACGTTGCCCCAAGTGCTCCTCGCCACCGCTCTGTTCGAGCCAGTGGTCCACGTACGCGAGCGCGTCCGTCACGCCGCGCTGCACGATCCAGGCGTCGAGGCCCGAGTCGGCGGGCAGCCAGTGCGCCACGCGCTCGCGCCAGTCCTCGCCCGCGACATGGGCCCAGTTCGCGCGGAACTGCAGATGGCCGCCCTCGGTCAGCAAGTCCGGTGCGGCGGCGATGAGTTCGGCGCACATCGCGTCGCCCGGACGGCCGGAGTCGCGGTACACGCAGTGGACGGTGCCGGGGCCCACCGCGTACGGCGGGTTGGAGACGACGAGGTCGAAGCGGCGGCCCGCGACGGGCTGGGCCATATCGCCTTCGAGGACCTCCCAGTCGAGCTCGTTGAGCGCGGCCGTGGTGGCGGCGAACCGCGCGGCGCGGGCCGAGAGATCGGTGGCGACCACGGAGTCGGCCTGGTCGGACAGGTGGAGGGCCTGCACCCCGCACCCGGTGCCGAGGTCGAGCGCGGCACCGACCCGGTGGCCGAGGGTCGCGCGCCGCAGCAGCGTCGCGGTGGGCCCGATCGGCAGCACCCGGTCCGCGCGCCGGTCGCGCGCCTCGGGCCGCAGGAAGAGCGGGAAGTCGGAGACCGCCCACCACTTCTCGTACGGATGCAGATAGACCGCCGCCCGCACCAGGCCCTCGCCCGCCGGCTCCAGGAGCGGGACGACGGCTTCGTCGACCTGCACGATCGGGACGCTGCGGCCGCACATGAACAGCCGGATGAGCATGCCCAACGGGTCGTTCTCGCCGAGCAGTTGGAGCGCCGGTTCGGGGTCGTAGCGATTGAGGGCGTGGGCCGCTTCGATGCCGATCCGCGTGACGATCCCGTCCCGCGTGTAGCCGTACTGCAGCAGGACATCGCGCAGTGCCGCGGTGGCCTGAGGCGTGAGCAAAGGCTCTGTGCTGGTCGTCATATGAGGGTATTCGGCGGGCGATCGGCCCGCCTTGACCCTTACTCCATGCGGTTACTGCCATTGAGCGAACGGACTGAACTGACCTTGCCGTCCGGCGAGTTGAGATCAACAGCCCGATTCGCCCTGCTATGGAGTCCTCATGGAATCCAGCACCACCACTCAGACCCGGCGCCTGCGCGCGGGCCTCGCAGGCGGACTGATCTGCGTCGGCTCGGTCCTCACGATGCCGTACGCGACGGCCGCGAACCCTTCCGAGCGCGAGGTCATCGCCCCGGCCCAGGACGCGGGCCCGGCATCCCCCGCGGGAGCGACCACGACGGGCCATCCCGCGGGCTCGGAACCCCACGCGGGCTTCGGCCCGCTGGGTACGACACTCTGAAGCTCCGCCCGGCCCTGACACCCCGACCCGCCCCCCCTCGTCGTCCACAGGGTGTGGATGACGAGGGCGGTCCCATGTGCGGGCAGGCCACCGGCGCGTCCCGCCCGGGTCGGCATCAAAGCTTCACAGGTTGCCCTTGCAATCAGCGCTTTGCGCTTCATAGGCTCTTGGCGGTTTCGGCTGCCCACAGCCGATGTCGGACGGCGGGGGAGCCGAGTATGTCCTGGAACGAATGGGAGCAGCTGAAGGCCGACGCGGCCGGACGCCAGGAGGAGCGGACGCAGCTGAACCAGCTGCCCGCGGAAGGCGGCGGAGGCAGTGGCGGCGGCGGTGGCGGCAAGGACCTCGTCGTTCGCGACAACGAACTCGGCAAGCTGGGCAACTTGGCCTACGACCTCCGGGAGCGCTTCCGGACCGACAGCGACCTCGCCCGGCCGAGCACCTTCGACGCCTCCATCGAGCTCTTCAACGACGGCCTCGACACCGGCTCGGCGCTCACCGAACTCCACGACGCCTGGAACAGCAAGACCCGCACCGTGAAGGAAGCCTGCGCCCACATCTCCAACGGCCTGGACTTCGCGCGCTCGCAGCACGCGAAGGACGACGTCAAGATCGAGACCGCGATCAAGTCGTCGGTCATCGAGAGCTACCTGAAGTAGGGGGAACAGGTGCTTACTGTCGCGGAGTTGACGGAACTACGCCTGGGGAAGCTGAAGGAAGCCGTCGACGACTGGAAGGTCATGTCCGGCAAACTCCAGCAGCTGGCGGACGGCAAGGCCGAGGGCGTCTCCGCCACCGGCCTCGCCCAGCAGGCGAACGGCGCGGACTGGACCGGTGTCAACGCGACGGTCACCCGCACCTTCATCACGAACACCTCGCGCGAGTTCGAGCACGCGGCCGCCGAGGCCAAGACCATCCACGGTCTGCTGCAGGACATCCACCACGACTTCACCAGGCACAAGAGCGACCTCAGGACCGCCCTGGCGGACGCGCGCGCGAAGAACATCCGCGTCCACCAGGACGGGTCGACAGAGGATGCCTACGTTCATTCGGTCGGAGACGGCGGCAACACGGACCCGGTGCCGCAGGCCGAGCTGACCGCCGCCGCCGAGAAGGTCGGGCGGATCCTCTGGGAGGCCGCGGAGACGGACCGGATCGCGGCCAAGGCCCTGCGCGACATCGCCAAGAACAAGCACGGCTTCGACAAGGGCGGCCCCGACGACCTCGAGGCGGCGGACAAGCAGCAGGGCAAGGAAGCCGCGGCCTACTGGGCCAAGAAGATCAAGGAAGAGGACCCCGGCACCTGGAGCGATGACGAGCTCAAGCGCTTCAACGAGACGCTGAAGAACCAGCGGGACAACCCCGGCTTCACGGCGACTCTCGCCACCGGCCTGGGCGGCGAGGGCACCCTCGAGTTCTGGCGGGAGCTGGCCTCTCCGGCCGGCCCGCCGATCGAGGGCGACCGCGCGAAGATGCTCGCGCAGGTCCAGGACAACCTGAGCATGTCCCTTGCGAACGCGACCAGCTCGAACGCTCCGGGCATCGACGGCTGGCAGCGCGAGGTCATCGCGGCCGGCGACAAGCAGTTCCCGATCCGGGAGGGCCTGCAGGGTCCCTACGGTTACCAGATCGCAAGCAGCCTGATGCAGAAGGGCAAGTTCGACTCGGGCTTCCTCAACGACTACGGCACGTCACTGATCGAGTTCGAGCGGAAGAAGGGCAACGACTCGGTGCTCGGCGAGCCGGGCAACCTGTGGGAGACCCCTTTCCAGCTCGACTATCCCCCCTCGGACAAGCCCAGCGATCCGGTGGCGGGCTTCCTCGACGGCCTGGCCCACAACCCGCAGGCCGCGGTGGAGTTCTTCGACGGATCGACGTCCGGCGAGGGCTTGGAGTCGGTCGACAACCTCGCGTATCTGTCCGGCGCGCCCGAAGACGGCGGCGGCCCGGTCGAGAACCCCCGCAAGTGGCCGGAGAACGAGGACGGCAAGCCGGTCGGGTACGCGAGCCTCGGCCATGCCCTGGAGTCGGCGACGCTGGGGTACGCGTACGACGACAGGACGCCGGAGATCCCCGCGTTGACAGACGAGAAGGCGATCGCGGCTCGGGAGGAGCGCACCGCGCTGATGGACCGGGTGGTCAGCCATTACGGTTCGGCCGACCTCGTCGATGCGCAGCCGGGCATGCGGGACAGTCTGGCGAAGATGGCTGCGGGGCATATCGATAGCATCACGTACTCGGCGAGTGAGTTCGGCGGCAGCCGGGGCGTGGCCGGTGTCGCGGGGTTGATGGATGCCGACCAGAAGCGCCTGGCCGATTTCGGCGGCCCGGACACCGTGCAATTCCTTCGCGCCATGGGCTCGGATGAGGGCTCGTACAACACTGTCTCCGCCGCCCAGCAGATCTACGGTGCCAGCCTCATGGAGGCTCAGGGCAACAACCACGATGCGGCCATGAATGCGGGTGGATACAGCCTCTTGGTCCACGGTGTGCTCGACGAAGCGCGGATGGAGGCGATCGGCACGGACTTCTCCGAGAAGGAGGCCTCCGAGAACGAGAAGAACGAGCAGGAAGCGGCCTGGAAGAAGTACGCCGCAGGCGCAGTGATCGGCGGTGTGGTCGGAGTGGGTGCGGGTGCGGTCGTCCCGGTGGGAGCCGCCGCGGCCATCGCGGTCCCGATCGCCTTCGACACGGCGGAGGGCGCCATCGGGACCTGGGCCGAGAACAAGCTCGACTGGCTCAAGGCCGATGAATACAGCAACGACCAGCAGTCGATCGAGAGCATCGATACGGCGAAGAGCGTTGCCGAGACGCGCGCGATGTCACCCATCGTCAGTTACGCGGAAGCCAACGGGATCGCGGGCGAGAAGTGGGGCGATCACGATGAGGATCTGCGCAGTATGTACCTGTTCGGCGCCCAGAAGGGTGACACCGACAACTCGAGGGTCAGTCCATGATGCGCGGAGTACACAGCCCTCTTCTCGCCGTCCTCGCCACCCTGCTCGCCGTCGGCGCTTGCAGTGGTGGAAGCGAACCGCAGGACAAGAGGTCGAAAGGGGAAGAGGCCTGCGCAACGGTCCTGGGCGACAAGGCAATGAACTGGCTGCAAACCCGCGTCGCAGAACCGGAGTTCAGCGATCCCACCTCGATCAGCAATGCCCGGGACTGGTTCCGCGGCCAAGTCAAGGACTATCGCCCCGGTGACCTCCCGAACTACGTGACCTCGCAAATGTGCGAGGTGAAAGACGGATCGGAGGGCGCTCTGGGCGGCACGCAAGTAGAGCTGCGCTACGGCGTGTCCAGCTATCCGTTCGACTACGAGTTCACCAAGCAGCGCGATGTCGGCGACAGGACAACCGCGATCGATGCCGGTCCGGACGTGAAACTTGTCTACTGGCCCGACGGGACATCGCGGAACAGGTTCGAGTACCACGTGTATGTGAAGTGCGGGGTACCCAACTCACACGAGACGAGCCTCAACGAGGTCCCTCTCGAAGGCACGCTCAAAGACAACCTCACCGGCGACCCCAGCCACCGAACCCACCTCACACACCTCCTCCACTCCGCAAAGGTCATGACCGACGGCTTCGGCTGTACCAACAACCCCCGGATCCCCACCACCGTCCCCACCTCCGTCAAGGACTGAAGCGGGGACAGCGGACGGGGACGGGGACGGGAGGAGTCAGTCCTCCAGGGCCTGGTACAGCGTCGTCCAGAAGTCGAGCATGACCTGGATCCCGTACGGAGCCGAGGCCCCGACCTGCGTACATAGAACGCCGACCAGGTCGTTCGTAGGGTCCGCGTACGACGACGTGCCGCTGCCGCCGTCCCAGCCGAACTGGCCGATCGGCGCGTAGTCACCGACGTACGTGCGGACCGCCATCCCGAAGCCCCAACCCCCTTGCTGGCCCTGGCCGAACGAGATGTGGACGGCGTCCTTGGCCAGCTTGGTGCGAGCCGCCAGCTGCTCGGAGTTGAGCTGGTTGGACGTCATCAGGGTGACGGCAGCACGGGAGAGGATGCGCGAGCCGTTGTGCACGCCGCCGTTCAGGAGCATGCGGAAGTACGCGTGGTAGTCGTCCGCCGTGGAGACCAGCCCACCACCACCGCCCTCGAAGGCGGGCGGCGAGCACCAGCGGCCGCCCTCGGGCTCGTCCCACGCGTGGAAATCGCCCGACTGCGGGTCCGGCGCGTACAGGGTCGGCAGCCGGTGGATCCGGTCCGCGGGCACATGGAAGCCCGTGTCCTCCATGCCCAGCGGCTCGAAGATCCGCTCCCGCAGGAAGTCTCCGTACGACCGGCCCGAGACGCGCGAGACGAGCACGCCCACCACGTCATGGCTGATCTGGTACTGCCAGCGCTCCCCCGGCTGGTGCATCAGCGGCAGCGTGCCGAGCCGGCGCATGAACTCGTCCGGCTCCGGCATCGGCGTCGGCAGGTTGGGCGTGAGCCCCTGCGCGAACACCTCGTTCATGACCGGGGTGCCGATCGACGTCATATCCATACCCAGCCCGAACGTCGAGCTCAGCAGGTCTCGTACGGTGATCGGGCGGCGCGCCGGCTCGGTCTCGTCCAGCGGTCCGTCGAACCGCTTGAGCACCTTGCGGTCGGCGAGCTCGGGCAGCCACTCGTCCACCGGGTCGTCCAGGCGCAGGCGGCACTCGTCGAGCAGGACCATCGCGCCGGCCATCGCGACGGGCTTCGACGTGGACGCCATACGGAAGAGGGTGTCGCGGCTCATCGCCTCGCCGCCGTCGTGCTTCATCGTGCCGAGCACTTCGACGTGCGTCTCCTCGCCCCGGCCGACGAGTGCGACGAGGCCGGGGATCTTCTTGGACTCGACGTGCCGCGCGAGGACGTCGTGCAGTCGGCTCAGGCCTGACTTGGAGAATCCGGACGCGCTGTTGGGCATTGCCAATCTCCTTGTGTCCAGGGTGAGTTGTGATCATGGCACGCCGATGGGCCGGGCAGCGTCGGTTCCGCTGCCCGGCCCTTGATCGGCGTATCGGTGAACTCGCCCGTCAGCAGTGCTTCGTCAGGCTGATGTACTGGATGTCGTTCCACATGTGCTTGCCGAAGTAGGCGTTCACGCCGTAGGTGTACAGCCGGGTGTCCGGCAGGCCGAACACGAACTTGCCGGAGTCACCGCCCGGGTTACTGCTGGAGCGGAGGTAGCCGAGCTGGCCGCCGGCGCTGTCGAGCAGCCGGGCCCGCATCAGCCAGGCGTCGTCGCCGCTGCCGCTCTGGAACCTCCCCCGGAAGTACGCCCGCCCGTCAGGCGTGAGCTCCCAACGTGCCCCCGAGTGGCGCCGGCAGTCGCCGGAGGTGGTGGTCGGGAACACGAACGCCTGGCAGCCCTCGCCCTGGAGGCGCACGCAGCCACCGCTGTACGCCTTCAGGACGATGCCGTTCGCCGACTTGTCGGCCTTGGCCGCGCCGCCCTTGACCGCGGTGTCCGCACTCAGGGAGACGGTCTTCTTGGGGCTGCTCCCCTGGTTCGGCAGCGCCATCGCGACACCCAGGGTTCCGGCCGCCACTCCCAGAACGGCGACCCCGCTCCAAGTGCGGCGGTTCATCAGCTTCTTCGGCTTCTTCGTGTCGTTCATGAGTCTGTCCCCCGAGGGTTGCGCCCGACGCCCCGTGCTGTCGCTCGGGACTTTCTCAGCATCGGTGCGATACGAGGGCACGGCACGAGTAGTCCACTACTCGATTCCGGCGGGGGCGCCCAACCGGTACTCGATCCGCGGGAGTTCCCGCCGCCGACCGCTTTCCCTATGCTCGGTGCGTGACGCCCGATTGGCCGCTTACCGGCCGCTCCGAGCACTTACGTACCATCGAGGACACGCTCAAAACGGGGCGCGACCCCGTCGGAACCGTACTGATCGGACCGCCGGGCGTCGGCAAGACCCGGCTGGCCAGAGAGGCCGTGGCCGGCGCCGCCCGGCGCGGCGCCCTGACGCACTGGGCGGCCGGGACCCCGGGCGCCCGCGCCGTCCCCCTCGGCGCCTTCGCCACCTGGGCCGCGCCCGTGGACACCGGAGCGGCCGAGGCCCTGCACCGCACGCGGCAGGCGCTGTGCCGGGGCGCGGGCCGCGGCGGGCTCGTGGTCGGCGTGGACGACGCGCAGCTGCTCGACGAGCTCTCCGCGCTCCTGGTCCAGCAGTTGGCGCTCGAGGGAGCCGTCGGCCTGGTCCTGACGGTCCGCTCCGGTGAGCCCGTACCGGAAGCGGTGTCGGGTCTGTGGCAGAGCGGACGGCTGCGGCGGCTCGACGTCCCGCCGCTCGACCTCACGGAGTGCGGGCAGCTTCTCGCCTCGGTGCTCGGCGGTCCTGTGGACTCGGTCTCGGCGAAACGGCTGTGGCGCCTGACGGAGGGCAACGCCCTGTTCCTGCGTCACCTCGTCGAGGGCGAGCGGGCGGCAGGCGGTCTGTACGAGGCGGCGGAGACCTGGCGCTGGAAGGGCGTCCCCATGGTGACCCCCACCCTGGTCGACCTGATCGCGGCCCGGATGGGCGAACTCCCCGATGCCGTACGGGAGATCGTCGACCTGCTCGCGCTCGGCGAACCGCTCGACATCCGGCTGCTCAGCCGCCTGGTGCCATCAGGAGCGGTGGATCCGGTCGAGGCCGCGGAGGAGCGCGGTCTCGTCACCGTGACGCAGGACGAGGACGGCCGGCTCAACGCCCGTCTCGCGCACCCGTTGTACGGCGAGGTCCGCCGGGCAGGGCTCGGCACTCTGCGCGGGCGGCGGCTGCGCGGAACGCTGGCCCGCGCCCTCGAACCCGGCAGCACGCTGGCCCGCGCCATCCACCCCCCAGGCACCGCCGGCGCGGACAGCACCTCCGGCACCTACTCCTGGGACGAGCCCACCGCGCCCCGGCTGCGCCGCGCCCTGCTCCGCCTCGACTCCGATCTGCCGCCCGACCCGACGCTCTCCCTGCGCTCGGCCCAGCAGGCGGCGCTCCTCGCCGACATGCCCCTGGCCGAACGCCTCGCACGGGCCGCGCTCGCGGCGGGCGGCGGATTCCCCGCACAGCTCGTCATCGCCACGGCCATCGCGGGACAGACCCGTACCGAGGAACTCGCTGCGGAATTGGCCCGGTTGGCCGACCTGGCGCGCACCGACCTGGAGCACGTCCAGGCCGCCGTACCGCAGATCATGGGCCTCGCGCTCATCGCCGAGGACGCGGCGGCGGCCCGCAGTGCGCTCGCGGCCACGAGCGCGCGGCTACGGGATCCCGTAGCCCACCGCCACCTCGCCGCGATCCGCTCCTACCTCGGCATCCTCGGCGCGACCGGGGACGCGGACGCCCTGCGCGACACCGATACGGCCGCACAGGCCGAGGAACCCGAACCGGTCCTGCTCGCCCATCTCACCCGCACCATCGCCCATGCCGTACGCGGCCACGGCGGCCCGGCACGGGAGGCCGCGGCCAAGGCGCGGGAGGCGATGGCGCGCTCCTGGCAACTCGGCTATCTGCGCACCCCGCTGTCGCTCGCCGAGGTCGCCGGGGAGTGGCTGGCGGGGCGGACGGCCGAGGCGGTGGCCCTGGCCGAGGCGTACGGGGACGGGGATCTCAACATCCCGTTCGGCGCGGAGCTTTCCCACTGCGTCCTCGGCGAGGCCCTGCTCGAACAGGGCAGGCCGGGCGATGCCGAACGGCTGCTGCGGGACGCGGTCGGCGGGTTGCGCGAGCACGGCAACGCGGGCGGATTCCTGCAGTTCTCCCTGGTGGCCCTGGCCCGCGCCCGCGCGCTGCTCGGCCAGGCGGGGCCGGCCCGGCACACCCTCGCCCAGGCCGAGGCGGCGCACAGCCCGGTGTTCGCCGTACGTGATCCGGAGCTGTGGGTGACGCGGGCCTGGACGGCGGCCGCGGAGGGCGCGCTCAGCGAGGCCGTGGGCCACGCCCGCGCCGGCGCCGAACTGGCCGCAGCGCGCGGTCATTTCGCGTACGAGGTGTGGGCCCTGCACTGCGCGGTCCGCCTCGGGGACACCCGCCGGTCCACGGCCGAGCGGCTGGCCGCGCTGGCGCGGGACGTGGAGGGACCGGCGGCCCAGGGCGCCGCACGCCATGCGGCGGCGCTGTTCGCGGACGAGGGCGAGGCACTGCGCGCGGCCGCCCTCGCCCTCGCCGCGACCGGCGCCCCTG
>NZ_JAEIMH010000081.1:0-2925 GCF_016464295.1 Streptomyces sp. N35
GGTTCGCGCCGTCGCCGGCGCCGCCGCGGTGAGCCGGCCGAGCCGGCCGCCGAGCCGGTGCAGGAGACCCCCGAGGACACCGAAGAGGACGCCGCCGACGAGCAGGACGGTGCCGAGGGCGAGTCCGAGGGCGATGACTCCGAGGACCAGGGCGGCCGTTCGGGCCGTCGCCGCCGTCGTGGCGGGCGTCGCCGCCGTCGCGGTGAGGGCTCCCACCAGGACCGTGGCGGGGACGGGGACGCCTCGGACTCCCCCCCCCAGCAGGAAGGTGCCGGGGCCTCCGACGAATCCGACGAGTCCGACGAGGACGACGCGGAGCACGGGGACCGCGACGCGGGCGGCTCGACCAGCAGCAGCCGTCGCCGTCGCCGGCGCCGCCGTCGCTCCGGGGACAGCCCGGCGGACAGCGAGCCGGGCGACGGTGACCCGGAGCGCACGGTCGTCAAGGTGCGCGAGCCGCGCGCCAAGAAGTCCGAGAGCGAGCAGGCCAGCGACGAGGTCCAGTCCATCAAGGGCTCGACCCGTCTCGAGGCCAAGAAGCAGCGCCGGCGCGAAGGCCGTGAGCAGGGCCGCCGTCGCGTCCCGATCATCACCGAGGCCGAGTTCCTGGCGCGCCGCGAGGCCGTCGAGCGCGTGATGGTCGTGCGCCAGCACGGCGAGCGCACGCAGATCGGCGTCCTCGAGGACAACGTGCTCGTGGAGCACTACGTCAACAAGGAGCAGGCCACCTCGTACGTCGGCAACGTCTACCTGGGCAAGGTCCAGAACGTGCTGCCGTCGATGGAGGCCGCGTTCATCGACATCGGCAAGGGCCGCAACGCGGTCCTGTACGCCGGTGAGGTCAACTTCGAGGCGCTCGGCATGGCCAACGGGCCGCGCCGTATCGAACAGGCCCTGAAGTCGGGCCAGTCGGTCCTCGTGCAGGTCACCAAGGACCCGATCGGTCACAAGGGCGCCCGTCTGACCAGCCAGGTCTCGCTGCCCGGGCGCTACCTCGTGTACGTGCCCGAGGGCTCGATGACCGGCATCAGCCGCAAGCTCCCGGACACCGAGCGCGCGCGTCTGAAGACCATCCTCAAGAAGATCGTTCCCGAGGACGCGGGCGTCATCGTGCGCACTGCCGCCGAGGGCGCGAGCGAGGACGAGCTGCGCCGTGACGTCGAGCGGCTGCAGGCGCAGTGGGAGGACATCCAGAAGAAGGCGAAGCAGATCTCGACGAGCTCGCCGAGTCTGCTGTACGGCGAGCCGGACATGACCGTCCGCGTCGTGCGCGACATCTTCAACGAGGACTTCTCGAAGGTCATCGTCAGCGGTGAGGAGGCCTGGGAGACCATCCACGGATACGTGTCCCATGTCGCCCCCGACCTGGCGGACCGCCTTTCGAAGTGGACCTCCGAGGTCGACGTCTTCGCCACGTACCGGATCGACGAGCAGCTCGCCAAGGCGCTCGACCGCAAGGTCTGGCTGCCGTCCGGTGGTTCGCTGGTGATCGACAAGACCGAGGCGATGATCGTCGTCGACGTCAACACCGGCAAGTTCACCGGCCAGGGCGGCAACCTCGAAGAGACGGTGACGAGGAACAACCTCGAAGCGGCCGAGGAGATCGTGCGCCAGCTGCGCCTGCGCGACCTCGGCGGCATCGTCGTCATCGACTTCATCGACATGGTCCTCGAGTCCAACCGGGACCTGGTCCTGCGCCGGCTGCTCGAATGCCTGGGCCGTGACCGTACGAAGCACCAGGTCGCCGAGGTCACCTCGCTCGGTCTGGTCCAGATGACGCGTAAGCGCGTCGGACAGGGCCTGTTGGAGTCCTTCTCCGAGACCTGCGTGCACTGCAACGGCCGTGGCGTCATCGTGCACATGGAGCAGGCGACCTCCGCCGGTGGCGGCGGCAAGCGCAGCAAGAAGCGCGGCAAGGGCGGCACGGACCACCACGAGCACACGCACGAGGCGGTCGAGCCGGTCGAGAGCGCTGCCGAGGTCGCCGCCGAGGTGGCGGCTCCGGTGAAGCTCGACGAGCCGGAGTTCGTGCCGGACGAGGAGCTGTACTCCAGCCCCGCCGAGGCCGAGGCCGCGGCGTCCAGGGGCCGTTCGCGGCGCCGGGCCACGCGCAAGGCGACGGCTCCGGCGGGTTCGCCCAAGGCGTCCGAGGCGAAGGCCTCGCAGGCCAACGTCTCCGAGCCGAAGGGCGAGCAGCCGAAGTCCGAGGAGCCCAAGGCCGAGCAGGCCAAGGTCTCCGAGCCGAAGTCCGAGCAGCCCAAGGTCTCCGAGCCCAAGGCCGAGGAGCCGAAGGCGGAGCAGGCGCAGGCCGAAGAGGCCAAGCCGGTCGCCGATGACGCCGCGCCCAAGGGCCGTACCCGGCGTCGGGCCACCCGGAAGGCGACGGCTCCCGCGGGGGCGCCCAAGTCCGCCGAGGAAGCGCCCGCGGCTGTCGTGGTCGCCGAGCCGGAGCCTGCTCCCGTGGCGGCCGAGCCCGAGCCCGTACAGGAGAAGCCCGCCGAAGCGCCCGTACAGGACAAGGCCGAGAGCGCTGCCCCGGCCCGTCCGCGGCGTCGCGCCGTGCGCAAGGCGTCCGCGCCGACGACGTCCGAGGACGCTGCCGTGATGGTCGTGCCCGCGACCGGCGGCGAGCCCGAGGCCGCGTCCGCGGTGGAGGCCGAGGAGGCCGCGCCGGCCAAGAAGGCCGCGCGCAAGTCGGCCAAGAAGGCCACCGCCAAGAAGGCCGCGACGAAGAAGACCGCGGCGACCAAGAAGACGGCGGCCAAGAAGACCGCGGCGAAGAAGTCGACGACGAAGAAGGCAGCGGCGAAGAAGACCGCGGCGGCCGAGCAGCAGGCGCTGCCGTCGGTGTCGGCTCCGACCGACTGACTTCAGGCTCCTCCGCGCAACTCGGCGGGCGTGCGCCGTCCCTCCCCGGGGGGGCGG
>NZ_JAEIMH010000081.1:2935-9854 GCF_016464295.1 Streptomyces sp. N35
GGGGTGCCGGCCCCGCCCGCCTGCCTTCAGGCCCCGCCCGGCACCGGGGGGGCTTGCCCGGGTCCACCGGGGGCAGTCCGCTTTGCTGTGTGGCCGGAATGACATTTCTTGCTGGTTACGAACTTAAAGACCATGTGAAAACTCCTGGTACCCTGGCGCCCGTTGAGACTGAGTTTCTCCGCCTGATGGTCACATCTGCGCGATCAGTCGCCTTCCATGAACGGCCGGCGGGGGCTTGGGCGTTTGTGTGCGAAAGAAAAGCCTTGAGGTCGGCCACGTGCCGGGGGACTGGTCTGTCCGAACTGACATCCACTTCCCCTCACCTCGAACAGTGCGCCCACGAGGTGCTGAAGGGGAGGGTGGCCATGTCTGGCGCCAACAACCAACCGATACCCGCCGCGAAGCCTGTCATCGGTGAGGACGAGATCGAGGCGGCGGTACGCGTGCTCCGCAGCGGGCGCGTCGTTCAGGGCCCCGAAGTCGCCGCTTTCGAGGAGGAGTTCTCGGAGCTGGTCGAGGGGCGGCACTGCGTCGCCGTCAACTCGGGCACCTCGGCGCTTCATCTGACCCTGCTCGCCCTCGGTATCGGACCGGGCGACGAGGTCATCGTCCCGTCGTTCTCCTTCGCCGCCTCCGCGAACGCCGTCCGCCTCGTCGGGGCCGACGTGGTCTTCGCCGACATCGAGCCGGGCAGCTTCGGGCTCGACCCGGCAGCGGTCGAGGCCGCCATCACGCCGCGCACCGCGGCCATCATGCCGGTGCACCTGTACGGCCACCCGGCCGCGATGGACCGCTTGATGCCCCTCGCGCAGCGGCACGGTCTCGCGGTCGTCGAGGACGCCTGCCAGGCGCACGCCGCCGCGCTGAACGGCACCCCCGTCGGCGCCTTCGGCACGGCGGGCACCTTCAGCTTCTACCCGACGAAGAACATGCACGCCCTGGAGGGCGGCATGATCACGACGGCCGACGCCGAAGTCGCCCGCACGCTGCGCCTGCTGCGCAACCAGGGCATGGAGCAGCGGTACGCCAACGAGATCGTCGGCGCGAACATGCGGATGACCGACGTCGCGGCCGCCATCGGCAGGGTCCAGCTCGGCAAGCTGCACGGCTGGACCGAGCGCCGCCGCGCCAACGCCGCCTACCTGGACGAGCACCTCACGGGGCTCGTCACGCCGCCTGTGGCCGAGGGCGCCCGGCACGTCTACCACCAGTACACCGTGCGCGTCGAAGGAGACCGGGACGCCGTACAGGAGCAGCTCACCGCCGCCGGTGTCGGCAACGCGGTCTACTACCCCACCCCCATCCACCGGCTCAAGCCGTACTGGGAGCCGGACCAGAAGGCCGGCCGTACGTGGGACCTTCCGGAGACCGAGCGCGCGGCGGCCGAGGTCGTCTCGCTGCCGGTCCACCCCTCGCTGACCGAGGGCGAACTCGAGCGCATCGTCGCCGCTGTGAACGGTCTGGGGATCTGACGTGAACGCTATGAAGCCGCTGCGGGCCGGACTCGTCGGCCTGGGATCGATGGGACGCCACCACGCGCGCGTCCTCGCCGGCCTCGACGGGGTGGAACTGGTCGGCGTCGTCGACCCGATGGGGGACAAGAACGGCTGGGCCCAGGGCGCTCCCGTACTGTCCACCGTCGAGGAACTGCTCGAACTCGGCGTCGACTACGCCGTCGTGGCCTGCCCGACGGCCCTGCACGAGGAAGTCGGTCTCCAGCTCGCCGGGGCCGGTGTCGCCGCACTGATCGAGAAGCCGGTCGCCGACTCGGTCGAGGGCGCCCGCAAGCTGGTCCAGGCCTTCGAGTCGCGCGGCCTCGTGGCCGGTGTCGGTCACATCGAGCGCTGCAACCCGGCGCTGCGCAGCCTCCGTTCCCGTCTCGAGGCCGGTGAGCTGGGCGAGATATTCCAGGTGGTCACGCGCCGCCAGGGCCCGTTCCCGCACCGCATCGCCGATGTCGGCGTGGTGAAGGACCTCGCCACCCACGACATCGACCTGACGGGCTGGGTGACCGGCCAGACGTACACCTCGATCGCCGCGCACACGATCCACAAGAGCGGCCGCCCGCACGAGGACATGGTCTCCGCCGTGGGCCGGCTGTCCGGCGGTGCGATGGTCAGCCATCTGGTCAACTGGCTGAGCCCGCTCAAGGAGCGCTTCACCTCGGTCACGGGCGAGCGCGGCACGTTCATCGCCGACACCCTCACCGCGGACCTGACCTTCTACTCGAACGCCGCCGTGACCACGGAGTGGGAGGCGCTGCAGGCCTTCCGCGGGGTGTCCGAGGGCGACATGATCCGCTACGCGATACCCAAGCGCGAGCCGCTCCTCGTGGAGCACGAGCTGTTCAGGGACGCGGTCCTGGGCGAGCCCGCGGACATCTGCACGCTGCGGCAGGGGATGCGCACGGTCGAGGTGGCCGCGGCCGTGCTCGAATCCGCTGCGACCGGACGCTCGATGGAGCTCAAGGCGGAGGAGTTCTCGGGTCATGGCGTCTGAGGTCACGCCGGTGCCGTCGCGGGGCCGGATCGTCATGCTGGTCGACAACGGCGTCAACGGCGATTCCCGAGTGCAGAAGGAAGCCCGTTCGGCCGCCGAGGCCGGCTGGGATGTCGTTCTGCTCGGCCGGTCGCCGGACAAGAAGGAACACACCTGGCAGATAGGCGACGCGCAGGTGCGCCTCGTGCGGGTGCCGGCACCGCTGAGGCGCCGTCGGCACGAGTACCGGCGTGCGATCCTGCGCGCTCCGCTCGCCTACAAGCCCGGTCCGCTCGCCGCGTATCGCAAGCAGAAGATGAAGGCCTGGCGCGCCGATCTGAGTATCAGGCTCGTGCTCGCCCGGCGCAGCGGCGGACTTGCCGCGCTGCGCCTGCTGCCCGCGCGCCTCGCCGCCAGGCTGCTCAGCCGCTGGGTGGGGCTGCGTCATCGGCAGACGCGGCGGCTCGACGAGCGGCGCAAGGCGATGACCTCGCCTCTCGACCGCTTCACCACGGCCTTCTGGCAGCGCACCATGGGCGACCGCGCCTGGCGCAGGCTCGACCCTGGCCTGTGGGACTACGAGCTGGCGTTCGGCAAGGAGATCGACGCGCTCAAGCCGGACGTGATCCACGCCAACGACTTCCGGATGCTCGGTGTCGGCGCACGGGCGAAGCTGCGGGCGTCGGCCAAGGGCCGCACCATCCCGCTGGTCTGGGACGCGCACGAGTTCCTGCCCGGCCTCAAGCCGTGGGACCCGCACCCCCGTTGGCATGTCGCGCAGTGTGCCCATGAGAAGGAGTACGCGCGCCACGCGGACGCCGTGACCACCGTCTCGGAGACGCTGGCCACGATGCTGGCCGAGCGGCACGGACTCTCCGAGCAGCCCGCCGTGGTCCTGAACGCTCCCGACGGCGAGATCTCGCCCGAGCAGGCGGCCGAACCGGTCCCCGACCTGCGGGAGCAGTGCGGTATCGGCCCTGAGGTCCCGCTCTCCGTGTACAGCGGTGCGGCCGCGCCCCAGCGCGGGCTCGACATCATGGTCGAATCGCTGCCCCGGCTCGAGGGTCTGCACGTGGCGTTCGTCGTGCTGCGGCCGAACTCCGACTACATGCGGAGCCTGCGGACGCGCGCCGAGGAACTCGGGGTGTCGGAGCGGGTGCACATCCTGCCGTACGTCCCGCACTACCAGGTCGTGCCGTTCCTCGCCTCCGCGGACATCGGCGTCATCCCCATCCACCACTGGCCGAACCACGAGATCGCCCTGATCACCAAGTACTTCGAGTACTCGCACGCGCGTCTGCCGCTGATCGTCAGCGACGTGAAGACGATGGGCGACATGACCGTCAAGACCGGTCAGGGCGAGGTCTTCGAGGCGGAGAACGTGGACGCCTACGTCCGGGCGGTCGAGGCCGTGCTCAAGGACCCCAAGAAGTACCGGGACGTGTACGAGACGTCGGGCCTGCTCGAGCAGTGGACCTGGGAGCACCAGGCGGCGGAGCTGGACGCGGTGTATACGAAGCTGGTGACGGGATCTTCCAGGGGAGAGAGATGAGCCGAACCCCCGATGTCACCGTGGTGGTGGCGGTCTACAACACCATGCCCTACCTCACGGAGTGCCTGAACTCCCTGGTGGAACAGAGCATCGGTCTCGACCGCCTGGAGGTCGTCGCCGTCGACGACGGATCCACGGATGACAGCGGTAAGGAGCTCGACCGCTTCGCCGAGCGTTACCCGGACACCTTCAAGGTGATCCACCAGGCCAACTCCGGTGGCCCGGCCGCCCCCAGCAACCGTGCTCTCGACGTGGCGAGGGGACGGTACGTCTACTTCATCGGCGCGGACGACTACCTCGGGAACGAGGCGCTCGAGCGCCTGGTCGCCAGTGCCGACGAGAACGGATCCGACGTCGTCGCCGGCAAGATGGTCGGCACGAACGGCCGCTACGTACGCCAGAAGCTCTACGAGGCCAACGCGTCGTCCCTCTCGCTGTTCGACTCGGATCTGCCGTTCGCGCTGGCCAACACCAAGTTGTTCCGCCGCGAACTGGTCGAGAAGCACCAGCTGCGCTTCCCCGAGGACCTGCCGGTCGGCAGCGACCAGCCGTTCACCATCGAGGCATGCTTCCGGGCCCGCAACATCTCGGTCGTCGCCGACTACACCTGCTACTACGCGGTGAAGCGCGGCGACGCCAGCAACATCACGTACCGGGCGAACCACCTGGCACGGCTGAAGTGCACCGCGGAGATCATGCACTTCACGGCCGGGCTGATCGAGGCCGGACCGCGCCGTGACGCGGTGCTCGACCGGCATTTCACCTGGGAGCTCGCCAAGCTGATCCAGGACGACTTCCCGGACCTCGACCGCAGGACCCAGCAGGAGGTGTGCGCCGGCATCGGCGAGCTCGCCGACGCGTACTTCACCGAGGCACTGCGCGACTCCATGGACGTCAAGCGCCGTGCCCGCCTCTGCCTCGCGCAGGCGGGAGCGGTGGACGAGCTGACCGAGGCGATCAGGGACGAGGCGCGCCGTGGCACGCCGACCTTCCACGCCGAGGGCAGCAGGGCGTACGCCGCCTACCCGGGCTTCCGCGACACACGGCTCGCGCTGCCGGACCGCTCCTTCGAGCTGAGGGAGGAGAAGGTGCCGGGGCGGCTCGCCAAGGGCACCAAGCTGCTTGCCGCCGCCTGGGAGCAGGAGGGCGACGGCCTGCACGTAGCGCTCTCCGTACGCATTCCCGTCACCGGGGACACCGAGAGCGCCGTGATCCGGCTCGCCGATGGCGCCATGCCCAAGAGCGCGGACAAGCCCGGGGCGATGGTGGTGCCCGATGACCGTGAACTGCCCGATGCGGTGGGCGAGTTCCGCACCGAGGCGGACCTCGAGGGCACGGTGCTGCACGCCCGTATACCGGTCGGCGCGATCCATGCCACCCGAGGCGTTCGCGTGTACTTGCGCCTGGCCGGGCGTACGTACGAGATACCGGTCAGAGGCAAGGGCGAACCGATGCCGCTGGCCAGACGGTGGCGGCGCGAGGAGCCGTACCGGGTGTCCGCCACGGTGAACAAGAAGGGCCGCATGGTGATCACCACGGGTCCGCTGTTCCCGGTCCAGAAGTCACTGGGATCGCGGCTGCGCTCCCGGCTGTTCGGCTCCAAGAGGAAGTAACCACCACTCATGAACATCTGCGTAGTCGCCCTGGGCAAGATCGGGCTGCCGCTCGCCGTGCAGTTCGCCGCCAAGGGGCACCGGGTGATCGGCGCCGACGTCAACGAGAAGGTCGTCGAGCTGGTCAACGCGGGGACCGAGCCCTTCCCCGGCGAGTTCGACCTCGACCGCCTGCTCAAGGAGACCGTCGGCGCGGGACTGCTGTCCGCCACGACGGACACGGCCGCGGCGGTGGCCGAGTCCGACGCCGTCGTCGTCGTGGTGCCGCTGTTCGTGGATGCCGAAGGCGTGCCGGACTTCGGCTGGATGGACGCCGCGACCAAGGCGATCGCGGCCGGTCTCAAGCCGGGAACCCTGGTCTCCTACGAGACCACGCTGCCCGTCGGCACCACCCGTGACCGCTGGGCGCCCATGCTCGCGGAGGGCTCCGGTCTGACCCCGGGCGAGGACTTCCACCTGGTCTTCAGCCCCGAACGCGTCCTGACCGGGCGGGTCTTCGCCGACCTGCGCCGCTACCCGAAGCTCGTCGGCGGTATCGACGAGGCCTCGGCGCGCCGTGGTGTGGAGTTCTACGAGGCCGTGCTCGACTTCGACGAGCGTGAGGACCTGCCGCGCCCCAACGGCGTCTGGGACCTGGGCACTTCGGAGGCCTCCGAGATGGCCAAGCTCGCCGAGACGACGTACCGCGACGTCAACATCGGTCTGGCGAACCAGTTCGCGCGCTTCGCCGACAAGACCGGCATCGACGTGAAGAAGGTCATCGAGGCCTGCAACTCGCAGCCCTACAGCCACATCCACCAGCCCGGTATCGCGGTCGGCGGCCACTGCATCCCGATCTATCCGCGGATGTACCTGTGGAACGACCCCGAGGCGACCGTCGTGCGCTCCGCACGCGAGGCGAACGCGGCGATGCCGTCCTACGCGGTGGATCTGCTCGCAGCCGCGTACGGCGACCTGACGGGCGTGAACGTCCTGGTCCTGGGCGCGGCCTACCGCGGTGGAGTCAAGGAGACGGCCTTCTCCGGCGTCTACGGCACCGTCGAGGCGCTCAAGGAGCGCGGCGCGGTCCCGTTCGTCTCGGACCCGATGTACACCGCCGACGAGCTGACCGCCCACGGTCTGCCGCCGCACAACGGTGAGCAGGTCACCGCGGCGGTCCTCCAGGCCGACCACGCCGAATACCGCGAGCTCGCCGCCGCCGACCTGCCGGACGTGCGCGTCCTGGTCGACGGCCGCCGCACCACGGACCCGGCCCGCTGGGCAGGCGGACGCCGCC
>NZ_JAEIMH010000081.1:9864-25446 GCF_016464295.1 Streptomyces sp. N35
GGGCCCGCACAGTGCTGCTGTGCGGGCCCACTTCGCGTTCGGCCGCGGCCAGGTCTGTCTTGTGGATCAGGGCCTAGGCCTCGCCGCGACCGCCGAGCAGGATCCGGTCGAAGTCCGCCAGCGGGGACCGCGGGTCCCAGGTGGCCGAGGCGTGCGCGGAGGCCTCCTGGGCGAGCTCGAGCCAGCTCTCCTCGGCGCCTGTGGCGGCGAGGATCCGCTCGGCGGCCTCGGCCGGGGTCGTGGCGATCCAGGACGGGGGGAAGGGCGTACGGGCGCCGGGCGGCTTGCCGGCGAAGGACGGCCAGGCGCGGACGACCGGCACCGCCCCGCTGGCCGCGCCCTCGATCAGACCGGCGTGCCAGCTCTCGCGGACCGAGGTGCTGAGGATCACGCCCACCTCCTGAAGCGCGCCCGGCACATCGTCGGTCTGCCCGATCCGCCGTACCGCGCCCTCGGCCTCCAGCGGGCCGAGCTCCGCGAGGAAGGCCTCGTGGTAGCGGGCGGTCGCGGCGGATCCCGCGGCGCCGAGCGGGCTGCCGATGGTGTGCAGCACGTAACGGGGGTCCTTGCGGCGCAGCAGTTTCAGGACGTCGAGCGCCCAGCGGGGGTCCTTGGCGACCTGGCTGGTGCCGACGAGCCCCAGAGTGAAGCGCGCGTCGGGCTTCTTGGGCAGGGCGAAACGGTCCAGGGGAACCACGTTGGAGACGACATGGAGCCGGGGCCCGTCCGGCTCGGCCAGGCGGGGCATCGCCGCCACGCACAGCTCGCGCAGATGCTCGCTGACGAAGACCAGGTCGTCGACGCGGGAGAAGTCGGCCAGATGGGGCCAGTAGCCCAGGGCCTCGAAGCTGTGCAGCCGGACGACGATCCGGGTGGTGCCCGGGTCGACCCGGGTGAACAGGGTCGCGGCGGCCGTGCACCAGTCGACGAAGACCACATCGGCCCAGTCGAGATGCGGCCGCAGCGCCGCCTCGGCCGCCCGCGTGTACGCGCCGTCCCCGGCCACCGCGTGCCGCACCAGCCTGCCCACGCCTCCGGACAGGGGCTTGAGTTCGGGGTCGGCAGCGGTGTTGAGCAGCCGGAGCTCGACCTCCGGGTCCTGCTCGTAGCGCTGCAGGAGCGGGCCCAGGAAGTTCGCGTTGTTGCTGTGGGCGATCAGGAGCCGTACCGGCCGGCCCGCCTCGGGAGCGGCCGCCGGGCTCTTGCGGCCGCGCGCCTTGCGCAGCGCACGGGCGGTCTTGCTCCGGCGCAGCGGCCCGGTGAACGCGGTGGGGTCCTCGGCCAGGGGCGAGGCGCCGTTGTCGAGGTGGGCCACGCGGTGGAAGGCCAGCATCAGCGCCTTGGTGAGCGAGGCGGCGGCCTCCTTCTTGCGGCCGGCGGCGAACTCCGCGTCCGCCCAGGCCAGCTCGGCGGCGTAGGCCTGGCGCAGATGCCGCGGGACGTACCCCTGTGCCAGCCGGGCCTGGGCGGCCTCGGCGAGCAGATCGGCCTTGCGGCGGGCGTCCCGTTCGCGGTGGGCCACGACGCCGAGGACCCGTTCGGCGAGGAACGGGCGGGGGACCCGGCCCATGCGGGAGACGGCCCATCCGGCTATGCCTGTGAGCCCGCCATCAGAAACATCCGGTGTCGGCACGGTGAACTCCATGGTCGGCGCAGAGACTCGGACCGTACGGATTTTCGGAGCCGAGCGGAAGCCCTGGATGGGCACGGGTTCGATCCCCGGGAGCGCTCATGGTGCGCTCCCGAGGCGGGGAGCGGCTGCTAGGCCGGCCGCTCCGTCAGCGTCCCGTCCTTCTCCTCGTACCGAGCCCCCGTCTGCGGGCACTCCCACACCCCCGCCGCACGCTCCACGAGCTTGACGCCGGACCGGCCCACCCCGCCGGGCCGGCGGGGGGGGGCGCCCATGGCCAGGGCGGAGGCGGGCACAACCCTGGTGGCGGCCCCGCCGGGCGCGGCCATGGCCCAGCGGCCGATACGGACCGGGGCGACGCACACCGAGCGCGCGCCGATGGAGGCGCCCTCGGCGACCTTCACGCCGACGGCCTCCCAGTCGCCGCCGCGCTTCTGCTTGCCGTCGGGGTCGACGGAGCGCGGGTTGTGGTCGTTCGTGAAGACCACCGCAGGGCCCACGAAGACACCGTCGGCCAGCTCCGCGGGCTCGTAGACGAGGGCGTAGTTCTGCAGCTTGACGTTGTCGCCGATCTGCACGCCGGTGCCCACATAGGCGCCGCGGCCGACCACGCAGCCCTCGCCGAGACGGGCTCCCTCGCGGATCTGGGCAAGCTCCCAGACGCTGCTCCCGGCGCCGATCTCTGCGGTCTCGTCGACCTGGGCGGTGGGCTGGACCCGGTAGTTCACTGGCTTCTGCCTTTCCATATGCGCTCGCCCGGCGAGCTTACGCGTGGGCCGACGAGCCTGGGGAAGGCGTCGAACCAAGTAATGAAGGGGCGAAGCTTGTGAATCTTCGACCATGGGTGAGGCTAAGGTAAGGGCCCGAGCCTGACTGTGAGTTCTGACACCATGGGGACAGGATCCCCGTCACTTGCGAAGTATGGGGGGCCATACGTGAAGGCGCTCGTGTTGTCCGGAGGCGCGGGCACCCGCCTGCGCCCCATCACGCACACCTCGGCCAAACAGCTGGTGCCGGTCGCCAACAAACCCGTGCTCTTCTACGGCCTCGAGGCGATCGCCGACGCGGGTGTCAGCGAGGTCGGCATCGTCGTCGGGGACACCGCGGACGAAATCAGAGAGGCCGTGGGGGACGGCTCGCGCTTCGGACTCGACGTCACGTACATCCCGCAGGACGCGCCGCTGGGCCTCGCCCACGCCGTGCTGATCGCCCAGGACTTCCTCGGCGACGAGGACTTCGTCATGTACCTGGGCGACAACTTCATCGTCGGCGGCATCACCGCTCTGGTGGAGGAGTTCCGCGCCGAGCGGCCCGACGCGCAGATCCTGCTCACGAAGGTTCCCAACCCCACCTCGTTCGGCGTCGCGGAGCTCGACGAGGCCGGTGTGGTGGTGGGCCTGGAGGAGAAGCCGAAGAAGCCGAAGAGTGATCTCGCGCTCGTCGGTGTGTACCTGTTCACCCCGGCGATCCACGAGGCCGTGCGCTCCATCGAGCCGTCCTGGCGCGGCGAGTTGGAGATCACGCACGCCATCCAGTGGCTGATCGACGGCAAGCGCGACGTGCGCTCCACGACGATCTCCGGCTACTGGAAGGACACCGGAAACGTCACCGACATGCTGGAGGTGAATCGTTCCGTCCTGGAGACCCTGGAACCGCTCCAGGAGGGCACGGTCGACGAGCGCACCGAGATCATCGGCCGGGTGCGCATCGAGCGCGGCGCCAAGGTCTGCGGCAGCCGGATCGTCGGGCCCGCGGTCATCGGCGCGGGTTCCGTGATCAGTGACGCGTACATCGGCCCGTTCACCTCCGTCTCCGAGAACTGCCGCATAGAGGACAGCGAGATCGAGTACTCGATCGTCCTCTCCGGCTCCTCCGTGACCGGCGTGCGCCGGGTGGAGGCCTCGTTGATCGGCCGCGATGTCGAGGTGACACCGGCGCCCCGCAACCCTTCCGCCCACCGGCTCGTGCTCGGTGATCACAGCAAGGTGCAGATCTCTTCATGACCGCACGCTCCACACCCGCCAGGATCCTCGTGACCGGTGGCGCCGGCTTCATCGGCTCCCACTACGTCCGTACCGTCCTCGGCCCCGAAGGCCCCGGCGACGTCTCGATCACCGTCCTGGACAAGCTGACGTACGCGGGCAACCCGGCCAACCTCGACGAGGTGCGCGAGCACCCCGGCTTCGCCTTCGTGCGGGGCGACATCTGCGACCCGGAGCTCGTCGGCAAGCTGATGGCCGAGCACGACCAGGTGGTGCACTTCGCCGCGGAATCGCACGTCGACCGGTCCATCGACGGCGGCGCCGAGTTCGTCCGTACGAACGTGGTGGGCACGCACACCCTGATCGATGCCGCCCACCGGGCCGGCATCAAGACCTTCGTGCACATCTCCACGGACGAGGTCTACGGCTCGATCGACGAGGGCTCCTGGCCCGAGACCCATCCGCTCGAGCCCAACTCCCCGTATTCGTCGGCCAAGGCGTCCAGCGACCTGATCGCGCTGTCGTACCACCGCACGCACGGCCTGGACGTGCGCGTCACGCGCTGTTCCAACAACTACGGGCACCACCACTTCCCCGAGAAGGTCATCCCGCTCTTCGTGACCAACCTGCTCGACGGCAAGAAGGTCCCGCTGTACGGCGACGGCGCCAACGTCCGCGACTGGCTGCACATCGACGACCACGTGCAGGGCATCGAGCTCGTGCGGACGAAGGGCCGCGCCGGTGAGGTCTACAACATCGGCGGCGGCACCGAGCTCTCCAACAAGGAGCTCACCGGGCTGCTGCTCGAAGCCTGCGGTGCGAGCTGGGACGAGAGCGTCGAGTACGTCGAGGACCGCAAGGGCCACGACCGGCGCTACTCGGTGGACTGCACCAAGATCCGCGAGGAACTGGGCTACGTCCCCCGCAAGAACTTCGCCGACGGCCTGGCCGAGACCGTCCAGTGGTACCGCGACAACCGCGCCTGGTGGGAGCCGCTGAAGGAGCGTGCGGCCCTGTGAGCGGCATAGGCGGCTGGCTGGTGACCGGCGCGGGCGGCATGCTCGCCCAGGACGTCCTGGCCCGCCTCGCGACCGCGGGTATCCCCGCCGCCGGAGTCACCCGTGCCGACCTGGACATCACGGATCCCGCCGCGGTACGGGCCGTCCTGGCCGAGCACCGTCCGGCCGTCGTGGTCAACTGCGCGGCCTGGACCGCCGTGGACGACGCGGAGACGCGTGAGGACGAGGCGCTGCGGATCAACGGGGACGGACCGCGCCATCTGGCCGAGTCCTGCCGGGAGTTGAACACCGTTCTCCTGCACGTCTCCACGGACTACGTCTTCCCGGGCGACGCCGACAAGCCGTACGCGGAGGACGCGCCGACGGGCCCGCGCGGCGCGTACGGCCGCACCAAGCTGGCCGGCGAACAGGCGGTCCTGACGGCGCTCCCCGACAGCGGATTCGTGGTCCGTACGGCGTGGCTGTACGGCGCGGGCGGCGGCAATTTCGTCCGTACGATGATCAAGCTCGAGTCCGTCAAGGAGACCTTGGACGTCGTCGACGACCAGCGCGGTCAGCCCACGTGGACCGTCGATCTGGCCGACCGTCTGGTGCGGCTGGGGCAGGGCGCACTGGCGGGCACCGCTCCGGCCGGGGTCTACCACGGCACCAGCAGCGGCGAGACGACATGGTTCGGGCTCACGCAGGAGATCTTCCGGCTCCTCGGCGCCGACCCGGCGCGGGTCCGCCCGACCACGAGCGAGGCGTTCGTCCGCCCGGCGCCGCGGCCGGCGTACAGCGTGCTGGGGCACGAGCGCTGGGCGGCCGCGGGCATCGAGGCGATCGGGGACTGGCGGGAGGCGCTCGGACGGGCGTTCACGGCGGTGCGCGGTGCCGGGCCGGGTTGATCCACCCAAGGCAGCGAAACTGTTTACGGACGACGAGTCAAACCAGTAAGTTCATGCGAACTCAACCCAGTTGACTGCACGACAGGAGTCAGAACCGTGTCGGCACAATCCACTGCGAAAAAGACGGTCAAGCGCGTTGTGGGCGAGAAAGGCTGGCAGGCGCTCCGCCGTGCCAAGCGCAAGATCTCGGGCCCTGTGGCCAAGTCCCCCACCGGTGTTGCGGCGATATCCGACGACTTGTGCAAGCTGGCACAGCATTTCAAGACGGATAAGTGGGGCGCCCACCGTTACGCCAAGCATTATCAGCATCACCTTCAGCACTTGAAGAACGACTCGATGAACCTGCTCGAGATCGGTATCGGCGGCTACAACCGCGCCGGCCAGGGCGGTGCGTCCCTGCGTATGTGGAAGCACTTCTTCCCGAACGCGCAGATCTTCGGCGTCGACATCGAGGACAAGTCGTTCGTGGACCAGGACCGGATCACGACGTTCATCGGCGACCAGTCCGACCCCGCGTCCCTGACGAGTATCGCCGAGAAGATCGGCACTCTGGACGTCATCATCGACGACGGAAGTCACCGCAGTCCGCACGTCATCACGACGTTCGAGACGCTCTTCCCCTTGCTGCGGGACGGCGGAATCTACGCCGTCGAGGACACCCAGTCCTCGTACTGGCCCGAGTGGATGGGCAGCGAGGACCTGAATGCCCCCAACACCAGCATGGGATTGCTGAAGCGCCTGACGGACGGTCTCAATTATGAGGAATTCGTCACCGAGGATTACGAGCCCAGCTACACGGATCTCAATATCGTGGGCATGCACTTCTACCACAATCTCGTGATCATCGAGAAGGGTAAGAACGCCGAGGGTTCGAACAAGAAGAACGCCCTCAAGGCGCGATACGGCAAGGCGTAGCGGACGTGACCATCAAGGTGAGCGTGGTCATCCCCGTTTACAACCCGGGTGAGTACGTCGAGGACTGCATTGCGTCGCTTCTCCGGCAGAGTCTGCCGGACGACGAGTACGAGGCCATTTTCGTCGACGACGGTTCGACCGACTCGACACCGGCGCGCCTGGACGCCCTGGCGGCCGAGTACCCGCACATGCACGTCATCCACCAGGAGCCCTCCGGCTGGTCCGGGAAGCCGCGCAATGTCGGAATCGCCGCCGCGCAAGGCGAGTTCGTCATGTTCGTCGACAATGACGACTGGCTCGGCGACGAGGCCCTGGAGCGGATGTACGACTATGGCGTGGCCAATGAGGCCGATATCGTCATCGGCAAGATGGCCGGCAAGGGGCGTCCGGTACCGCGTGAACTGTTCCGGGTGAACCGGCCGCGCGCCTCGGTGGAGAACGCGCCGCTGATCGACAGCCTCACGCCGCACAAGATGTTCCGCAAGGAGTTCCTCGACCGGCACAACCTCCGTTTCATGGAGGGGCGCCGCCGGCTCGAAGACCATGTCTTCGTGGCGGAGGCCTACTTGCTCGCCGCCGGCGTCGCGGTGCTGAGCGATTACCTCTGCTACTACCACATCAAGCGCGAGGACGGATCGAACGCGGGCTTCCAACGCTTCGATCCCGTCGGCTACTTCAAGAACCTGCGTGAGGCGCTCGACGTGGTCGAACGCCTCACGGGGCCCGGCCCGCTGCGCGGCCGCCTGTACCGCCGCTGGCTGCGCAACGAGATCGTGGGACGGCTGCGCGGGAGCCGGTTCCTGGCCATGGACGAGGACTTCCGGCGTGAGTTGTTCGCCGAAGCACGGGCCGTCGCCGTCGAGCGCTTCGGCCCAGGTGTCACTGCCGGGCTGCCCCCGCAGCAGCAGGCGGTCGCCGTGCTCCTCGCCGACGACCGCCTCGACGCGGTCGAGGAGCTCGCGCGCTGGGAGGCGCGGGTGCGGCCGAGCGGCCGGATCGAGCAGCTGCGCTGGGAGGACGGCGCGCTGCGGATCGCGGTCGCCGCCGAGTACCTGGTGAACGGGAAACCCCTCACGTTCCGTACCGAGGACGGACAGGACCGCCTGACGGCCCTGTCGGACCTCGGCGTCGACGTTCCCGTCCCGTTGCGCAGCAGCAAGGTCGACCTGCTGCTGCGGGAGCGTGCCACGGCGGCGGAGTTCTTCCAGCCCGCCGAGTCCGCGTACGAACGCGTGCCGGGGGCGGACGGCACCTTCCACGTCGCGTTGCGGGCCGATGCCTCGGTCGATCCGGAGACGGCGGCCAACGGGGCACCTCTCGGTCCGGGGATCTGGGATGTGGTCATCCGGATCGTCTGGTCGGGCTGGGCCAAGGAGACCCGCGTCGGCTCGGTGCACACGGAGGCGGCCGAGAACGGCCGCCGGGCGGCGCTCTGCGGCACCCCCAGCCGGCTGGTCCTGCCGTACTGGACCGACGGTCCCGGCAATCTCTCGCTCGACGTCGACCACGCCACCAAGAAGTTCGACCGCGAGGTGCTGCGGATCGCACCGGAGCACGCACGGTTCACCGACGGCACGATCGAGCTCACGCTGCCGCTCACCGTGCGTGAGACGGAGACCGGGTGGCTGCGGTACCAGCCCGCCGACGGCGGGGCGGCGGTCGATGTCGAAGCCACCCTGCGGCCCGCACCCGAGGGGGCCGTCCTGGCGGCAGGTCTACCCCGCCCCGGGGCGGCCAAGGGGACGGTACGCCTCGAGGCCGGACTGCCGTCGGCCGAGCGGGGAACTCCCTGCTGGACGGCGCTGCCGCTCGCTCTCGACCTGACGGCCGACGGGAGCGCTTCGGTCAATGCCGACGCCTCTCGGGAGGCGGCCGCCGAGATGGCACGGCAGGCCGCGGCCCAGGCGCAGGCAGAGGAGCGCCGCCGGCGCAGGACCGCACGCAAACGTCCCCTGTGGCGCCGGGTGGCCGGCCGGATCCGGCGCGACCTGCGGCGCGCACTCAAGAAGTAGAACGGCGAGGAACCAACAAAGATCATGCGACCTCTGTCCATAGAAGGTGCCTGGATCCACGAGCCGAAGCTCTTTCCCGACGAGCGCGGCAGCTTCCACGAGTGGTTCCGGGGCGGTGACTTCCGTGCGGCCACCGGCCAGGACCTGAACCTGGCCCAGGCCAACTGCTCGGTGTCCAGGCGCGGCACCCTGCGCGGGATCCACTTCGCGGATGTCCCGCCCAGCCAGGCGAAGTACGTGAAGTGCGTACGCGGCGCGGTGCTCGATGTGGTCGTGGACATCCGGGTCGGCTCGCCCACGTACAAGCAGTGGGAGATCGTCCGCCTCGACGACGTCACGCACCACGCCGTGTACCTGTCCGAAGGCCTGGGGCACGCCTTCCTCGCGCTCACCGATGACGCGACCGTCGTCTACCTCTGCTCGGAGGGGTACGCGCCCGGCCGCGAGCACGGGATCAACCCGCTCGACCCGGACCTGGGCATCGAGTGGCCCGCGGACGTACAGACGCTGCTGTCCGAGAAGGACGCGCAGGCCCCGACGCTGGCCGAGGCCGAACGGCAGGGCCTGCTGCCCGCGTACGAGAGCTGTGCCGGGTACCGGGAGGGTCTGCGCAGGCCGGTTTGACCCCCCGGGCGGGGCCCCGTAACCTAGACCGTCGGCGTGTTCCTTCGCGCCATCACCTCGTAAACCCTTTTCCTTCCGGCCTTTCTGAAAAGAAGCCGCCGGAAGCCTCCCGGCGGCATCGATCGCCAGGAGAGGCCGTCCGTCCTGCGGGCGGCTGGACTGCGAGGACCCGCTTCGAGTCAGAGAGTGAGATCCGCGTGTACGCCATCGTGCGCAGCGGTGGTCGCCAGCACAAGGTTGCTGTGGGCGACATCGTTGAGGTTGACAAGATTTCCACCGCCAAGGTTGGCGACACCGTAGAGCTCTCTACGCTGCTCGTTGTCGACGGCGAGTCCGTGACCAGCGACCCGTGGGTGCTGGCCGGCATCAAGGTCCAGGCTGAGATCGTGGACCACCACAAGGGTGTGAAGATCGACATCCTTCGCTACAAGAACAAGACCGGCTACCGCCGTCGTCAGGGCCACCGCCAGCAGTACACGGCGATCAAGGTCACTGAGATCCCCACGGCTGCGAAGTAAGGGACTGAGGAGAGATGGCACACAAGAAGGGCGCATCGTCCACTCGGAACGGTCGCGATTCCAATGCTCAGCGGCTCGGCGTGAAGCGCTTCGGCGGTCAGGTCGTCAACGCCGGTGAGATCCTGGTCCGCCAGCGCGGCACCCACTTCCACCCGGGCAACGGCGTCGGCCGCGGCAAGGACGACACCCTGTTCGCGCTGAACGCCGGTGCGGTGGAGTTCGGTACCCACCGTGGCCGCAAGGTCGTCAACATCGTTCCGGCTGCCTGAGCACTCAGGGATCCGTAGAGCGAAACTGTCGAAGGCGGACCTACTTCCCCTGGCGGGAAGCAGGTCCGCCTTTGCCGTGTTTCTAATTGAACACAGCGAGCAAGACATTCCGTACGTATCTGGAGGCACCGAACCATGACCACCTTCGTGGACCGCGTCGAGCTGCATATCGCCGCGGGTAGCGGGGGCCACGGCTGTGCCTCCGTACACCGGGAGAAGTTCAAGCCGCTCGGCGGCCCGGACGGCGGCAACGGCGGCCGTGGCGGCGATGTGATCCTCACGGTCGACCAGTCCGTGACCACGCTGCTCGAGTACCACCACAGCCCGCACCGCAAGGCCACCAACGGCCAGCCGGGCGCCGGCGACCACCGGACCGGCAAGGAGGGCGAGGACCTGGTCCTGTCCGTGCCGGACGGAACCGTTGTCCTCGACAAGCAGGGCAATGTGCTCGCCGACCTGATCGGCCAGGGCACCACCTTCGTCGCCGCCCAGGGCGGCCGCGGCGGCCTCGGCAACGCGGCGCTCGCGTCGGCCCGGCGCAAGGCGCCCGGCTTCGCGCTGCTCGGTGAGCCCGGCGACTTCGGCGACATCGTGCTCGAGCTCAAGACGGTCGCTGATGTCGCGCTCGTCGGCTACCCGAGCGCCGGCAAGTCCTCGCTGATCTCGGTGCTCTCCGCCGCCAAGCCGAAGATCGCCGACTACCCCTTCACCACCCTGGTGCCCAACCTCGGTGTGGTGACGGCCGGTTCGACCGTCTACACCATCGCCGACGTGCCCGGTCTGATCCCGGGCGCCAGCCAGGGCAAGGGCCTGGGCCTGGAGTTCCTGCGGCACGTCGAGCGCTGCTCGGTGCTCGTGCACGTCCTGGACACCGCCACCCTCGAGTCCGAGCGCGACCCGGTCTCCGACCTCGACATCATCGAGGAGGAGCTCAAGCAGTACGGGGGGCTCGGCGACCGTCCCCGCATCGTCGTCCTCAACAAGATCGACGTCCCCGACGGCAAGGACCTCGCCGAGATGGTCCGCCCGGACCTGGAGGCCCGCGGCTACCGCGTCTTCGAGGTCTCCGCCGTCGCGCGTACGGGGCTCAAGGAGCTGTCGTTCGCGCTGGCCGGTGTGGTCGCCGAGGCACGGGCCGCCAAGCCCGTCGAGGAGGCCACGCGGATCGTGATCCGGCCGAAGGCCGTGGACGAAACGGGCTTCACCGTCAAGCTCGAGGACGTCGACGGCGAGCAGGTCTACCGCGTGCGCGGCGAGAAGCCGGAGCGCTGGGTGCGTCAGACCGACTTCAACAACGACGAGGCCGTCGGCTACCTGGCCGACCGGCTCAACCGCCTCGGTGTCGAGGACCAGCTGATGAAGGCGGGCGCCCGGACGGGCGACGCCGTGGCGATCGGTCCCGAGGACAATGCGGTCGTCTTCGACTTCGAGCCGTCCATGATGAGCGGTGCGGAGATGCTGGGGCGCCGCGGTGAGGACCACCGCTTCGACGCGCCGCGTCCCGCGGCGCAGCGGCGCTCGGACAAGCAGGCGGCCCGTGACGAGGCGCAGGCGGAGTTCGACGACTTCGAGGCGTTCTAGACGGCTTCGAGGCGTTCCAGCGGTGAGACGTGCGCTCCCTGAACCGAATCCGGTTCAGGGAGCGTCTTGCTTTCCGAAAGGGCTCCACCGCATGAGTCCGGCTCCCGCCTGTGGAGCGGGTCACAATCGCGAATGTCCGAAATGTGGAGTCAGTCACCCCGAGAGGGGGCCGAAAGTGCCAGAAACCCCGCAAATAAGGTGAACCAGGGGTTGCGGGCGACCGTGGGCCCGGTGGCCATCGCCTTGCACCGCGTAAACGCCGGGTGAGAGCATCTCTTGGTCTCCTGTCACCCCGAGGTAGGTAACCGTGTCCGAGCACATAGTTAAAACCCGTACCACCGCCGTGATCCTGGCCGGTGGCACGGGGCAGAGGGTGGGTCTCTCCATCCCGAAGCAGCTGCTGAAGGTTGCCGGCAAGGCGGTCATCGAGCACACCCTGTCCATCTTCGAGCAGGCCGAATCCATCGACGACATCATTGTTCTGATGGCTCCCGGGTTCGTCCCGGACGTCGAGAAGATCGTCTCGAAGGCCGGGCTGACCAAGGTCTCGAAGATCATCGAGGGTGGGGAGACCCGTAACGAGACCACCGAGCGCGCCATCGCCGCGCTCGGCGAGGGCCTCGCGGAGGGCGAGGACCGCAATGTCCTCTTCCACGACGCCGTGCGCCCGCTGCTTTCGCAGCGCGTGATCGCCGACTGTGTGACCGCCCTCGAGCGTTACCAGGCCGTCGACGTGGCGATTCCCTCCGCGGACACCATCATCGTCACGCGCACCCACGGCGAGGACGGCGAGTTCATCACCGAGGTCCCGGACCGTTCGCGGCTGCGCCGCGGCCAGACGCCGCAGGCCTTCAAGCTCTCCACCATCCGCAGGGCCTACGAGATCGCGGCGGGTGACCCGAACTTCCAGGCCACCGACGACTGCTCGGTCGTGCTGCGTTACCTGCCGGACGTGCCGATCCACGTCGTGGCGGGCGACGAGTACAACATGAAGGTGACGCAGCCGGTAGACGTCTTCATCGCGGACAAGCTGTTCCAGCTCGCCTCGACGGCGGCTCCGCAGCAGGCCGACGAGGAGGCCTACCGAGGTTTGCTGACCGGCAAGACCCTGGTGGTCTTCGGCGGCTCGTACGGCATCGGCGCGGACATCGCGAAGGTCGCCGAGGGCTACGGGGCGACGGTCTTCCCCTTCGGCCGCTCCAGCACGGGCACCCACGTGGAGAACCCGGAGCACGTCGACGACGCGCTCTCGCAGGCGTACGCGCAGACCGGCCGGATCGACTACGTCATCAACACGGCCGGCGTGCTGCGCATCGGCCGCCTTGACGAGGCCGACAACGCGACCATCGAGGAAGCGCTGAAGGTCAACTACCTCGCGCCGGTGCAGATCGCGCGCTCCTCGTACAAGTACCTGGCCGAGACCAACGGCCAGCTGCTGCTCTTCACCTCCAGCAGCTACACGCGCGGCCGTGCCGAGTACAGCCTCTACTCCTCCACGAAGGCGGCCATGGTCAACCTGACCCAGGCGCTCTCCGACGAGTGGGCCGGCGACGGCATCCGCGTGAACTGCATCAACCCCGAGCGCACGGCGACCCCGATGCGCACCCAGGCCTTCGGGCAGGAGCCGGCCGGCTCCCTGCTCACCTCGGACGCGGTGGCCCGCGCCTCTCTCGACGTCCTCGTCTCCGCCATGACGGGGCACGTCATCGACGTACGCCAGCAGGACCCGACGCGCGAGGCCGCGGCCGCCTCGGGATTCGAGCAGGCGCTCGCGGCCGTCCTCGACCGCCAGGAAGACATGTAGCGCACGGCCGGAACTGCGGCACGGCCCTTGAAGCGCATTGGCGGCCTTCAAGGGCCGTGCCCGTGCCCCACCGCGACAAGCAGCAGCAGGCCCTGTTCACGAGTCACATGAGTAGCCCCACAGGAGTACGTTCCGTGATTTCCACTGCCATCCGCCTAGCCCGGGTGGGCAGCTTCGCCGAGCTGATCGCCGCCGCCCTGATGGGCCTCGGCCATGCCCTGCTGGTCGTGTTCGCGCTGGTGCCCAGCCTCGAGGCGTTCGCGGTCGTCGCCGCGGTCACCTATGTGACGGACCACTACCTTCACGAGCGGGACAGCTATCTCATCAACCGTCTCGCCAAGGTGCGCGCGGGACTCTCGATCCGGTTCCTGCTGCGCGAGCTCACGCTCGTGCTGCTGCTGACCAGGATGGATCTGGGGGACGGGCCGGTCTACCTGGCCATCGCCTGCTTCCTGTTCTTCTACTCCTTCCAGGCCGCGCACGGAGCACTGGTCACCCTCATCCGCGCGCGCCGCAGGCTGCCCGTCGTCACCCGGAACGTGGACCTCGCGCGGATTCCGATCCCCGACGCCCCGCCCGAGTGGCTGCTCAGCTCCTCCGCGCGCAAGGTGCTCCACCTCGACCTCGCCGCCTTCATCGGTCTGCTCGTCTCGGCGAAGACCGGATCTCTCGTGTACGGGGTGATCGGCACGGCCGTCACCTTCGTTCTCGCCTTCGCGTACACGGCCGTCCTGGTGCCGTTCCTGCGCGGGTCGAAGACGCCGCCGCGCGCGGAGGTCGTGCTCGCCGGAGTCGACGAATGGCTGCGGGAGTACCAGCCGGAGACCGTGCTGTACTTCTCGGGCTCCAAGGAGTCCGCGTACCAGGTCAACATGTGGCTCGAGACCATGGAGAACCTTCGGACGCGCCCGATGATCATCCTCCGGGAACAGGTCATCCTGCGGAATCTCGCGCCGACCTCCGTGCCGGTGGTGTGCGTGCCGGGCGGTGTGCACCTGATGAACCTCGACCTGTCCACCGTGCGGGTCGCTCTGTACGCGGCGAACGTCGGCAAGAACATCCACCTGCTGCGCGTACCGACGATGAAGCACGTGTTCATCGGCCACGGCGACAGCGACAAGATCGCCAGCGTCAACCCGTACAGCAAGGTGTACGACGAGGTGTGGACGGCCGGCCGGGCCGGCCGCGACCGCTACGCGATCGCCGACGTCGGTGTGCTCGACCAGGACATCGTCGAGGTGGGCCGTCCGCAGCTGGCGCCGATCCGCACCGCCGAGGGCGCCTGGCAGCCGGACTTCGACGGGGACTGCCCGACCGTGCTCTACGCCCCGACCTGGGAGGGCTGGGACGACAACCCGGGCAATACCTCCCTGATCCTCGCCGGCGAGAACATCGTGCGCGGACTGCTCACGGCCGAGCCGCCGGTACGCGTGGTCTACAAGCCGCACCCGTTCACCGGTACCCGCAGCCGCAAGGCGGCGGCGGCGCACGCGCGGATCTCCGCCATGATCGAGAAGGCTGCCGCCGCCCGCGCCGCGGACCCCAAGTGGGTCACCGACTCGGCTGCGGTGCAGAGCGCCCGCGCCGAGCTCGCGCGGATCGAGGCGCGCCTGGCCACGCTGGGCACCGCGTCCGACAGCGAGGGCGACGAGGCCGTCTCCTCCCGTGACGCCGTGTCCGACCCGCAGGGTGAAGCCGACGTCCGCCGCCTCAAGGAGGAGTGGAACGCCGCGTACTGGCGCTCGTTCCCGGTCTGGGAGCACAAGATCGTCACCGGCGCCGAGCCGCGTCTGTACGACTGCTTCAACGAGGCCGACGCCATGGTCTCGGACATCTCCAGCGTGGTCTCCGACTTCATCGCCAGCGGCAAGCCGTACGCGGTGACCGACTCCGCGGAGCTCGGCACCGAGGAGTTCAAGCGCCGCAACACCGCTGTCCGCGCCGCCGTGATCCTCGACAACAAGGCGGGCCGGCTCGGCGAGCTCCTCGAGGCTGTCCGGGACGCGGACGCCGATCCGCAGACCGAAGCGCGCCGTGATCTGCGGCAGTACCTGCTCGGCCCCGACGACGTGCCCTCCATCGACCGCTTCAACGCCGCGGTCGACGCCCTCGCGGCCGGCTCGCAGGCCCGTAACGAGCGGCAGGCGGCCGCCTCGCTCGAGCTGGCGGCCATCCCCCGGCAGCAGACCGGGACGCTGGATCAGGGCGGTCAGGTGCCGGCCTGACGAAGGCACGAGCCGGTGGGAAGCCAAGGCGTGTCAGGCCGGCGGAAGGCCGCCTGGGGCGCCTTTGGCGTGGGACGCCCGATGTCTGCTGGGGTGTGGCGCACTGGGAAAATAGC
>NZ_JAEIMH010000081.1:25456-29140 GCF_016464295.1 Streptomyces sp. N35
ACGGGGAGGGGGGGTCAGGCCGGTCAGGTGCGGGCCTGACGAAGGCCCGGGCCGGTGGGAAGCAAAGGCGTGTGACGCCGGATGTCTGCTGTGGTGTGGATCACTGGAAAAATACGGACGTCGGTACAACGCGCGGGCCGCGAAGGAGGTCTAGCTAGGCGACCGTAAGTTCAGTGAATAGGGGGACCTCTGTGTCGACTCCGGACGTCACCGTCGTCATCGGCGCATATCAGGCAATGCCCTACTTGGTGGAGTGCCTGAAGTCCGTCGAGGCGCAGACGCTGAGCGCGGACCGCATCGAGATCGTCGCCGTGAACGACGGCTCGACCGACACAACCGGCGAGTACCTCGACGCCTTCGCGGCGCGTTCCCCGATTCCGACCCGGGTCATCCACCAGGAGAACTCCGGCGGCCCGAGCGGCCCGCGCAACGTGGGCCTCGCCCAGGCCCGCGGGCGGTACGTCTTCTTCCTGGACGCCGACGACTACTTCGGCCCCGAAGCGCTGGAGCGCATGGTCGCCATGGGCGACCGGAACCGGACCGATGTGGTGCTCGGCAAGGTCGTGGGCGTCAATCGCGGTGCTCCGCAGTCGATGTGGGGCAAGTCCCTCGACCGCACGGACGTGTTCTCCTCGAACATCAAGTTCACGCTGAGCGCGCAGAAGCTCTTCCGGCGCGAATTGCTGGTCCGCCACGGCATGCGCTTCGACGAGTCCCTGAAGACCGGTGAGGACGCGCTGTTCACGCTGGAGGCCTACCTCCGCGCCGACGGCGTCTCGGTCGTCGCCGACTACGTCTGCTACCACCTCGTGGGACGCGACGACGGTGTGCACGTCACCAAGAGCGGCAGCTACACCCTGCGCTTTGATTCGGCGCGCGCCCTGATGAAGCTGATCGAGGAGAACGTGCCCGCGGGGGCGAAGCGCGACTCGCTCATGATCCGCCCCTTCCTGATCACGCTGCTGCCGCAGTTCGGGCCGGGATTCCTGAAGCAGAGCGAGAAGGTGCGCCGGCACAAGTTCGAGCTGGCCAAGCCACTGATGGACGCGTACTGGTCCACCGGTGTCGCGCGCCGGATGAAGGTCCACGAGCGGCTCCGGCTGCACTTCGTCGCCGAGGGGCGCGAGGACCTCCTGGACGGTCTGCTCGCGTTCCTGCGGGACAAGAAGACCCCGCAGGTGTACGGCGGCAGCGACGGGCGGACGTATCTGGGCTACCCGTACTTCCGCGACCGCGATGCCGGCATTCCCGACCGCGTCTACGCCGTGACGACGAAGGAAATGGTGTCCGCCGACCGGATCCAGTGGCCCATGAGCGGCCGCGCCCGTCTCGTACGGGGGCTGCGCCGCCGGGCCGGGGCCGTGCTGCGCCGGACCGTACGCCGGCCCGCGCGCGCGGTGGTCGTCCCGGCGGTGCCGCCGGCCGTCCCGCCCATGGACGAGGCGCCCAAGCAGCTGGCGGCCTGAGCCGCGTAAGGCCCCGGCTCGAGACGCGAGCCGGGGCCGTGCGGTATCACGGGTGGCGAGCCGAACCCGAAGGGGCCGGCATCAGTCGGCCAGGCTCTCCATCTGCTGCTCCTTCGTCGCGAGCCCGGCTTCGGCCGGCCCAGGACCAGGCCCGGCTGCCGCCGCCGCGAGCCCCGCTTCGGCTGCACCAAGCCCGGCGGCCGCCGCCGCGGTCCCGGCTTGTGCGGGCCGCTGCTCCTGCGTGCCGGTGCGCTGCCCGGGAATCGCGTCCATCGTGCGCCGGGCCATCCGGGTGCGGTGCGCGTCGGCCTCGGCGCACAGGGCCTGGGCCGCCGCGTTGGAGCGGACCGCTGACGGCGGGTCCGAGGGGCCGAGCAGATGGGCCTTCAACTCGGCGCGCTCGGCCGCGGGGTCGTCCTTCTCGGGGGGGCGCACCGACTCCAGGAGCTCGGCGACGCCCGTACCGTCCGGGGCCAGGATCGCGGCTGCCCGTACCGTCGGGAACGCCGTGCGGAACGAGGCCTCGTCCAGTCCGGACGTATTGGCCACGGCGTAGGGCTTGCCGCTCGACAGGTAGTCGGAGACCACGCTGGACACATCGCTGACCAGGACGTCCGTGATGTCGAAGCAGGCGTACAGGGTGGGCCGCGCGTCGGTGATGATCTGGTGCTCGCCCGCGGGGAGCGAAGCCCAGTACGCGGCGTGCCAGGCCTCCTCGGCCACGGCGACGGCTGCCGCGCGCCCGGGCTCGGGAGCCCCCTGCAGCATCATGCGCTCCATCGCGTCGGAGTCGTTGCGCGGGGATTCGGTGCCCGCCGCCGTCAACTCCTGTGTCCGCAGCTCCAGTTCGCCCGAGGATGTGGCGGCGGGGGCGCGCGAGCCCCTTCGCGACTGGTTGGCTTCGCGGATCAGCGCCTGGATGCGCTCGTTCGCCGTACGCGCCCGGGGGTCGACCGAGCCGGTCAGCGGATGGGGCTTGTAGAGCAGGCGCACCCCCGGGTCGGCGAGCAGCGCACGGACGATGTTCTCGCCGGCGAGCACCACCGAGGTGTTGCCCGGGTTGCCGTCCCAGCCCTCCCAGGTGGGCGCGTACAGGACCGTGGTGTGCGTCCCCGTGGGCGGTCCGGCGTAGGGCTTGATGGCGTCCAGCTGCGGACGGCCGATCTCCACCACGTCGCGGTCGTCGACGCCCACGTCCGCGAGGGCGTAGCGCTCCCGTGCCGCGGGACCGGCCACCCACACCTCGTCGTATGCCTTCGCATAGGGGTTGCACGAGGACAGCTTGTCGCTCTCGCCGTGGTTGACGAACGCGTGCTTGATGGTCGGGATGCGCAGGATCTGCGAGGTCTTGCCGGAATTCGCCGGGTGGATCAGGACCTTGAGGGTCGAGTGCTCGAGCCGCATCAGGTCGGCGACCTTGGGCAGGCACACGATCGGGATGTCCGTGGCCCCGATCTTCTGCATCATGAAGCGCTCGCGCAGCACGATCAGCGGCCGGCCCTCGAGGCCGGCCAGCGGCTCCAGCCACATGTTCGCCTGATACGCGGACGAGTTGCCGCCCGAGAAGTACATGCCGACCGTGGGCCGGTACTCCGCCAGCCAGTTCTCGAACCATTCGAGGACCTCGTCGCCGCCCGCGGGCCGCCGGCGCCGGGGCAGGCGTACGAGGAGCTCGCCGAGGCCGACGGCCGCGATTCCGACGGAGAGGGAAACACCCCAGGCGGCGAACTCGGGGGAGCCGTCGGCCGCCGCGGTCATCAGACCGGCCGTCGCCGGGAGACCGAACAGCAGCAGCCGCGTGCCGGGCCGGCGCAGCAGGAGCGAGGGCGGAGCCGCGGTCAGGCGCAGCCCCGAGGTGTCGATGTTGCGGGTGAGCACCGGAAGGGTGCGGCTGCGGCGGACCAGGATCGAGGCGGCCTGGGCGGCGAAGTGCAGACCGTAGAAGGCGAGCAGGCCGAACAGGAGCGGCAGATAGATGGCCTCGGGACGCTGCAGATCCATGCTGAGCAGGCCGGCGACGAGCAGGAAGTCACGCAGTACCTGGCGGACCGTGACGTTCGCATGGGTCCTGGCCACGGCATAGAGCACGTCCTTCTGCCACGTGTGCAGCACGGCCTCGGCCGCGAGGCCGGTGGCCGCTGCCGCGGTGAGCAGCGGGACGTTGGGGAGCAGGGCGCCCATGACCTGGGGCGCGGGCGGTGGCCCCACAACCGCGGGG
>NZ_JAEIMH010000081.1:29150-40335 GCF_016464295.1 Streptomyces sp. N35
CGGGGCCCCAAGGCCCGGAGCGGCGAGCGCTCCCGCCCCACCGGCGAGCGCGGCGAGTCTGGCGACCTTCTTGAGGGGGGTGAGTGAACGCAAGTGAACTCCAGTGCAGCTCGAAGATCCGCACCGACAGGAGTGGGGGGTCGGCAAGGGGTCGGGCAGCTGGTCAACGCCGGTTGAGGGTCCGGGTTATGGCAGGACTGTCACCTTCACGCTATGGAATGGACATCCTTTGGTCATGACACACCTGTGAAGGAGGTGTGAGAAGCCTGCAACCGGAATGCCGGTCGTCAGTTACACCCGTTCTGTGAGGACCACCGCCGCAACCTGCGGAGACCGGGAGGAGTCTCACCCCCCGGAATCCGCAGGCGGTCCAGCGGCCGGCTCGCGTAGATTGCGGAAGGCAAGCAGGTCAACACGATGGGGTCGTACGCAGTGGGCGCAGCAGGATCGGCAGGCGCGAGGCAGCGAGTGGCTCAGGCGCACCGGATCGTGGTCAAGGTCGGCTCCTCGTCGCTCACCACGGCCTCCGGGGGCCTTGACGCGGACCGCGTCGACGCGCTCGTGGACGTCCTCGCCAAGGTCCGCAGCGGCGGGGAGAGGGAGATCGTCCTGGTCTCCTCGGGCGCCATCGCCGCGGGGCTCGCCCCGCTGGGCCTGCGCCGCCGCCCGCGCGATCTGGCCCGCCAGCAGGCCGCGGCCAGTGTCGGCCAGGGCCTTCTGATGGCCCGCTACACGGCGTCCTTCGCGCGCTACGGCGTACGGGCCGGACAGGTCCTGCTCACCAGTGACGACATGGCCCGCCGCGCCCACCACCGCAACGCCTCGCGCACCCTCGACCAGCTGCTCACGATGGGCGCGCTGCCGATCGTCAACGAGAACGACACCATCGCCACCGACGAGATCCGCTTCGGCGACAACGACCGGCTCGCGGCCCTGGTCGCCCATCTCGTACGCGCGGATCTCCTCGTCCTCCTGTCGGACGTGGACGGTCTCTACGACGGCGACCCCAGCAAGCCCGGCACCGCGCGGATCGAAGAGGTGCGCGGCCCCGAGGACATCGCACATGTGCAGATCGGCAGCGCGGGCAAGGCCGGGGTCGGCACCGGCGGCATGGTCACCAAGGTCGAGGCCGCCCGGATCGCCGCCGGCGCGGGCATCCCCGTCGTCCTCACCTCCGCCGTGCACGCGGCGGACGCCCTGGCCGGACGCGACACCGGGACCCTCTTCCACCGCACCGGCCGGCGCAGCGCCGACCGGCTGCTCTGGCTGCAGCACGCCTCGACCCCGCAGGGCTCGCTGATCCTGGACGACGGTGCGGTCCGCGCGGTCACCGAGCGGCGCACCTCGCTGCTGCCCGCCGGGATCAAGGACGTCGAGGGCGAGTTCTCCGCGGGCGACCCGGTCGAGCTCAAGGACACCGAGGGGCGTGCGGTCGCGCGGGGTCTGGTGAACTTCGACGCCAAGGAGATCCCCCAGCTGCTCGGCCGCTCCACGCGCGAGCTGGCCAAGGAGCTCGGTCCCGCGTACGAGCGCGAGGTCGTGCACCGCGACGATCTTGTGCTGCTGCACGGCTGACCGCACAGCTGCTGCACGGCTGACCGCACAGCTGCTGCACGGCTGACCGCACAGTGGCTGCACAGCTGACCGCACGTCGGCGGCGCCCGTGTACGAACGGTGGCGGCGCCCGTGTACGAACGGTGACTCGAACCGGCCGAAATCGGATGCCCTGAGTGAGGGACCTTCCGTAAAACCGTCACGCGGCATGCGATTGCCTGGTCAACTTTGTTGCGAGCGGTTCGCACCACAGACACTTGACAGGAGGCCGTCCGGTGAGACGAGTGGCACTGACCAGTGTCGTGGCCGGAGAGAGCTTGGGGGAGCAGCACCAGCAGCCCGAGGACCAGCCTCGTCTCTGGCATGTCACGCTGAGCGTCTCCGGGCCCGACGCCCCGCTCGCGGACATCCGGCGTGCGCTGGAACAGCTCGCCCACGACCATCCTTTTCTGCTGACCAGTCGCTATGCCGCGGACCACGCCGAGATCCGCTACTGGGAAGAGGCCCGCGACCTGCACGATGCCGCCGCCGTCGCCCTGCGCCTGTGGGGTGAGCACCGCCAGAGCGCGCAGCTGCCGCCCTGGGAGATCGTGGGGCTCGAGGTCATCGACCGGGACACGTACCACCAGCGCGTCGCGGAGGGCTACGGTCCGCCGCCGGCCACCCCCGTCGGTGTACACCCGTTTTGAGCCGTCTCGGGGACTGGAATACGGCACGGACAGGCCGCCGGCTCGCATTACCCTGCGAGGCATGACCTCGCCGCTTTCCGCCCCGTATGACAACCTCTCGCCGGTCGTCCAGGCCGCCTACCGCGCCCGTGCCGCGGCCGCCGAGATCGCGCCGCTGCCGCGGGCCGTCAAGGACGACGCGCTGCTCGCCGTCGCGGACGCCCTCGAAGTCCGTACGAAGGACGTCGTCGAGGCCAACGCCGAGGACATCGCCAAGGCTCGCGCGGCCGGCACCAGTGAGTCGATCATCGACCGGCTCACGCTGACCCCCGAGCGGGTCCGCGCCATCGCCTCCGACGTCCGCGACGTCGTGGCCCTGCCCGACCCGGTCGGCGAGGTCGTGCGCGGCTCCACGCTGCCCAACGGGATCGACCTGCGCCAGGTCCGCGTCCCGCTCGGCGTCGTCGGCATCATCTACGAGGCCCGGCCCAACGTGACCGTCGACGCCGCCGCCCTGTGCCTCAAGTCCGGCAACGCGGTACTCCTGCGCGGCTCGTCCTCCGCGTACGCCTCCAACACCGCCCTTGTCCGGGTGCTGCGCGACGCCGTCGGCGGAGCGGGTCTGCCGGCCGACGCCGTCCAGCTCGTACCCGGTGAATCCCGCGATTCCGTACGGGAGTTGATGCGTGCCCGCGGCCTCGTGGACGTGCTCATCCCGCGCGGCGGCGCCTCGCTGATCAAGACGGTCGTCGAGGAGTCCACCGTCCCGGTGATCGAGACCGGCACCGGCAACTGCCATGTGTACGTGGACGCCCAGGCCGACCTCGACATGGCCGTCGAGATCCTGATCAACTCCAAGGCCCAGCGCCCCAGCGTCTGCAACGCCGCCGAGACCCTCCTCGTCCACCAGGACATCGCGGAGGCCTTCGTGCCGCGCGCCCTGGACGCGCTCGCCGAGGCCGGCGTGACCGTGCACGCCGATGAGCGGATCCTCGCCTACGCCGACGGGTCCAAGGCCACCGTGGTGCCCGCGACGGCCGAGGACTGGGAGACCGAGTACCTCTCGTACGACATCGCGGCCGCCGTCGTCGACTCGCTCGACAAGGCCGTCGAGCACATCCGGCTGTGGACCTCCGGGCACACCGAGGCCATCGTCACCACCTCGCAGCAGGCCGCCCGCCGCTTCACCCAGCTCGTGGACTCCACGACGGTCGCGGTGAACGCCTCGACGCGGTTCACCGACGGCGGCCAGTTCGGCTTCGGCGCCGAAATCGGCATCTCCACGCAGAAGTTGCACGCCCGCGGCCCGATGGGACTGCCCGAGCTCACCTCGACCAAGTACATCGTCACCGGCGACGGTCACATCCGAGGCTGAGCCCTCAGGCTGAATTTCCTTACCGTCTGCCCAAATTGACCCCCCAGGTCTACTCTGGATCCGTGCCGGAGGACGTGGGGGGCATGCCGTTTCCGGACGGCTGGGAGCCCGACGACGACCACGACCACGGGGGTGCGGACGAAGAGTTCGCCTCCGTGGTCTTCGACGAGGATTTCGTACGGGGCGCGCAGTTCCATGAGCCGACGGCGGTGGAGCGGCTGCTCGCCGCCGCCCAGGCGCGCGCCGAGGCCGAGGCGCACCGGGCGCGGGCCAGAGGTGCGGGGGCCGAGGACGACGGGGACGAGTTCTATGACGGGTACGAGACGCGTGCCCGCCGCGGCCGCTACGGCGACGAGACCGCGTACCGCCATGAAGAGCCCCAACCGGCCGGTTACGAGCCGGACTTGGTGGAGGACGGCCTCGCCCGCAAGGGGCACTCACGCTGGCACCGGCCCGTGGCCTGGCTGCTCGCGCTCCTGATGGGGATCGGCATGGTGGCGCTGGCGTTCAGCGCGGTCTACCGGGGCGCTTCCTCGCCCGGCCGCCAGGACCGCACCCCGCCGCCCGCGACAACCGGTGTGGAGCCTTCGGCGTCCGCGGACTACGAGGCTCCGGCGGTGTCGGCCAATCCGGTTACGCCCTGACGCGGCGTCCGGGCGCCAACACCGCATCCCCTGCGAAAAGTTGACGCGTACCAGGGCGTTTACCTGAGCCCCGGGAAACCTACTCTGAAAGTATGGCCGGGCCTGGAGACCCACCTGAGGGCACACCCGAGGGCGTTCCCGGTGGGAGCGAGGAAGAGTTCCGTTCCGTAGTCTTCGACGAGTCGTTCATTCGCGCTGCGCGCCTTGAGGAGTACTCCGCGCAGGAGCGGATCACCGACCACGCACCCGCGGTGCGCAAACGTGTGGCCGCGCATGCCGCGGCGCATCGCCGGCTTTCGGTCCAGGCGCTGGTGATGGTCGTCCTGATCGCGACGGCGTTCGCCGTGGCGATCTACATGGGCGTACGCCAGCCCTACTCCGAGCCCGCATCGCGGCCCGCCGATCCGCTGCGGATGACCGTGATCCCGCTGGTGCCGCAGGGGCCCGTGCCCGGGGCGAAGACCGCCGAGGAGCTCTTCGAGCGCAGCCCGGCAGCCGAGTTCGGGGCGGGCGCCGCGGGCATGCCGTTCCCCGCCGTGTACCGCACCGCGCACTTCTCCGCCGACCAGGTCAGGGCGGCACTCGACGTGGCGCGGAACTATCTGGTGGCCTCCTCGCTCGACCCGGCGGTCCTCACGGGCGAGGAGACACGGCCCGTGCGCCGGCTCATCGACCCGGACCAGCTCCACCAGTTCGACACCGGTTTCGACCGCCCCGCGGCCGACGGCCGGCACGCGCCCAGCGGCTGGCTGGTGCGCTTCGATCCGGCCAAGGCCACGCTGGCGGCCGACGAGGTGCGGGTGCACGGGACGCTCAAGGCCACCGAGACCGGCTCGGAGACCCTCGAGGTGACCTCGAACCACACCTTCGTCTACGCCCTGCGCCCGGTCGCCGGGGACGATCCCCGCGCCTCCCTGTTCACCGTCCGGCGCGAGCTGCACTTCCGCTTCGACAAGGACAACCTGCGCGTCGGGCAGGCGGAGTTGACCGTCTCGTATCTGCAGGCAGGACCGCTCTCCTGCGGCGCCGACTCGGCGGACCGGCTGCGGCCGCTGCTCGCCGGGCAGAGCGCCAAGTCCGGCGGTCCTGCGGGCACCGACCCGTATGCGACCAGCGGGCCGACGGTGCAGTGGGGAGCGCTCGCCGCGTCCGCACAGCCCTCACCCCCGCGTACCTGAGGGGCTACTTGCCGGCGGTCGCTACCGGCGTCGGTGCCGCCGTCGCCGTCCTGCTCAGGGCGCTCCGGGCCGTCCGCGGGACGGGAGGGGCCGAAGCCGCCGAAGCCCCTGCGGACCCGGCCGCCCAGATCGCCCGCGCCGCCCGCGATGTCCGCGACCAGCTTCATCAGCGGGTCCTTGGAGTTGCGCACATCGCTCGCATACGTGGAGGCCGACTGGCGGAAGGAGTCGGAGACCGAGGTGTCCTTGTCCTCGTCGCGCCGCGGGTAGTGGCCGTCCATGATCCGCTGGTAGTCACGGGACTCGGCCCACTTCTTCAGCTCGGCGGCGCGCACGGTGGTGAAGGGGTGGGTGCGCGGCAGCACGTTCATGATCTTCAGTACGGAGTCGCGCAGATCGCCGCCCGCCTCGTACTCCTCTGCCTGCTCCAGGAACGCGTCCACGTTCATCTCGTGCAGATGGTTGCCGCCCGCGATCTTCATCAGACCGCGCATCGAGGCCTTGAGGTCCTGGCCGACCAGCAGGCCCGCGCGGTCGGCGGAGAGCTCCGACTTGCGGAACCACTCGCGCAGCGCGGTCACGATCGCCATGATCGCGACATTGCCCAGCGGGATCCAGGCGACCTTGAGCGCCAGATTGGTCAGGAACAGCAGGATCGTGCGGTACACCGCGTGGCCCGACAGCGCGTGACCCACCTCGTGCCCGACGACCGCCCGCATCTCCTCCTCGTCGAGCAGCTCGACCAGGCCGGTGGTGACCACGATGATCGGCTCGTCGAGACCGATGCACATCGCGTTCGGCACGGGGTTCTGCGTGACGTACATCGGCGGGACCTTCTCCAGGTCCAGGATGTAACAGGCGTCGCGCAGCATGACGTTGAGATGCGCGAACTGGGCGTCGCTCACGCGCACCGAGTCCGACAGGAACAGCAGCCTGAGGCTGCGCTCGGGCAGCAGCGCGCTGAGCGCCTTGAAGACGGTGTCGAACCCGCTCAGCTTGCGCAGGGCCACCAGGGCCGAGCGGTCCGCCGGGTGTTCGTACGTCCGCGAGGAGATCCCGGGAAAGCGCCGGCGGGTACGGCCCGGCAGATTCTCGTGGTTCTCGCTGCTGTCGTGGTTTCCGTTGTCCGTGCTCTCAGGCATCCGGCCCCCATAAGTTCCGCGCGCGACGCGCACGTTGCGAGTTCTCTCGCCCCCCTTAGGAACGTCCAGCCTACGGGGAGGGTTCCATCACGCACCCGACCCGGACGCGGGGCCGTCAGGACCGGGGGATAGCTTGGGTGGCGTATCACCCGTTAAGGAGCAATGCGCGCAATGGATCCCGTGAACTCGCTGCTCGCCGCCGCACACGCCGCCGAACAGGGCCCCGGCAACACCATGCGGATCGTGCTCGCGGTCTCGCTCGTCGGTGCCGTCCTCGTCGCCTGGTTCCTGCTGCGCGGCTACGGACGCGACGACCGCGACTGAGCCCGTTCCCGGACGGCTCCCCGCACCCGTATGAGCCCGTGCCGACCCCGTACGCCTGAGTCGGCGTGATCGCGGCAGAGGCACCCCCGTACGATGTGCGCTGTATCGATGTACCAAGCCCGCTCCCACCCGGATAGGTCCTGTCGAGAATGAGCCTTACCGCCTCCGCAGCCCAGCTGGTCACCCTCGCGTCCGAGGGCGGTGAGCACGGCGGCAACCACGAGAGCCTCAACGCCTACGTCATCGGCGGAGGCGCGTTCCTCGCGCTGATGCTCCTGCTCTGGATCACCACCCGCTTCAACCGCGACCGCTGAACCGATAAGCCGCGGTGGGGGCACCCCCTGCTCGAACGTAGCCGAGAGCTTGGGGGACGGGCCGCTCGCACGGGCCGGTAGGGTCTGCTCGCATGGGAGAGCAGGACAGTTCTACCGGCCCCGCCCGTCGTGGTGCACACGGCGGCGGCAAGCGCCGTCTCGGTGTCATGGGCGGCACCTTCGACCCGATCCACCACGGGCACTTGGTGGCCGCCAGTGAGGTGGCCGCACGGTTCCAGCTGGACGAGGTCGTCTTCGTACCGACCGGGGAGCCGTGGCAGAAGAGCCACAAGCACGTCTCGCCGGCCGAGGACCGCTATCTGATGACGGTCATCGCCACGGCCGAGAACCCGCAGTTCTCCGTGAGCCGCATCGATATCGACCGCGGTGGTCCCACGTACACCAAGGACACACTGCGTGATCTGCGGGAGCTCAATCCCGAGGCGGATCTCTTCTTCATCACCGGCGCCGACGCGCTGAGCCAGATCCTCACCTGGCAGGACGCCGAGGAGACCTTCTCGCTCGCCCACTTCATCGGGGTCACCCGGCCAGGGCATACCCTGGCGGACCCCGGCCTTCCGGATGGCTCCGTCTCCTTCGTGGAGGTCCCCGCACTGGCCATCTCCTCGACGGATTGCCGTGATCGGGTCGCCAAGGGGGATCCCGTCTGGTATCTGGTGCCGGACGGCGTGGTGCGATACATCGACAAGCGCGAGCTCTACCGCGGCGAATGAGCTAAGAGGGGCACCCGGTGAACGACCGACAGTACGACCCTTATGCGGGCCGGCAGCACGCCGGTCAGCAGCACGCGGGTCAGCAGTACGAGATCGTCGGCTACGACGAGTACGGCCAGCCGGTCTATCAGCCCGTCGCGCCCCCACACCCTCCGCAGAGCGGCTACGACCAGTACGGCGGTTCGGTCCCGCAGCAGCAGGGATACGGCTACGACACGTACGGCGGTCAGTACGGCTCGGACGGTTCGTATCCGGACGGCTCCTCGGACGGTTCGTATCCGGACGGCTCCTCGGACGGTTCGTATCCGGACAACTCCTCGTACGGTACGGAGACTTACGGATCCGGCGCCTCGTACGGAAACGACCAGGGTGCCCCGTACGACCCTTACGGGCAGAGTGCCGGGACCGGTCAGCAACCGCGGATCTCCTCGGACACCGGACAGTTCGCGGCCGTCGGCGACACCGGACAGTTCGCCCCGGCCGGCGACACCGGGCAGTACACGCGCGTCGAGGAGCCGACCGCCTGGGTGCCGCAGCAGCACACGCCCGAAGAGCCGCAGCGGGCGCCTCAGCGCGAGTTCCACACGGAGCAGTTCTCCTTCATCGAGGAACCCGATGAGGAGTCCGAGGACGTCATCGACTGGCTGAAGTTCACCGAGTCGCGCACCGAGCGCCGCGAGGAGGCCAAGCGCCGCGGCCGCAACCGCATGGTCGCGCTCGTGGTCGTGCTCGCGCTGACGCTCGTCGGCGGTGTCGGCTACCTCTGGTACGAGGGCAAGCTGCCGTTCCTGTCGAACGCGGCCGGGGACGACGCGGCCGCGACCGGACCGCAGAAGCGCGATGTCATCGTCGTGCATCTGCACGACGTCAACGGCAAGAGCACCTCGACCGCGCTGCTCGTCGACAACACCACCACCGAGCGGGGCGCCACGGTGCTGCTGCCCAACTCGCTCGCGGTGACGAACGAGGACGGCCAGGCCACCACGCTCGGCAAGTCCGTGGACGACGACGGCTCCAGCGGTACGCGGGAAGCCGTGGACGGACTGCTCGGCACCCGGATCGAGGGCAGCTGGCGCCTGGACACCCCGTTCCTGAGCAACCTGGTGGACAGCGTCGGGAACATCGACATCGACACCAACGCGACGGTGCCGGACCCCAAGGCCAAGAAGAAGGGCCAGGCCCCGCTGGTCACCCAGGGCGAGGACCAGACCCTCAGCGGTCAGATGGCCGTCGCGTACGCCACCTACCGGGCGCCCGGCGAGAGCGAGACGGCGCAGCTGACCCGTTTCGGCGCGGTGCTCCAGGGGGCCTTGCGCAAGCTGTCGACGGACCCGAAGGCGGCCACCACCACCGTCGAGATGCTGGGCCAGATCATCGAGCCGCCGCTCACGGAGAAGGACCTGGGTGCCTTCCTCGCCCGGCTCTCCGAGCGCGCCAAGGGCGGCGACTACGACAGTGCCGTGCTGCCCGTGCAGCAGGACGGCACGCTCGGCAAGCAGGCCACGGACAGCGTGGTCGAGAAGCTGCTCGGCGGCACGGTCAAGAGCCCCGACCCGGACGCCGCGGTCCGTATCAACCTCTCCGGCGACAAGAAGGCCCTCGAGAGCGCCCGGGTCGACCTGGTCAACGGCGGCTGGACGGTCCTCTCCGGCAACACGAGCCCGGGCTCGGCCTCGCAGATCACCTACGCCGACGACGCCCGCAAGGCCGAGGCGGCCGAGGTGGCCAAGACGCTGGGGCTGCCGGCGGGCGCGGTCAAGAAGGGGAAGGTCGCGGGGAACGCGGACATCGGGGTCGTGCTGGGGGCGGACTACAAGGCCCAGTAGGCCCCGCCGAGGGCGCCGCCCCAGGGCGGTGCCCTGCTCCGGCCTTGGGGTGCGGGTAATCACCTGGGGCCAGGTCCGCGGTCCGTGAGACCCTTGGGGAAGCAACACGCCCGGGTTCCGGGTTTTTGGTAGACACAGCCCTGACCCGCCGACGGAAAGCCAAGCAGTGACCGCGACAGACCGTTCCATCGAGCTCATCCACGTGGCCGCCCAGGCGGCCGCCGACAAGCTCGCGCACGACATCATCGCCTACGACGTCAGCGACGTGCTGTCGATCACGGACGCCTTCCTGCTGGCCTCGGCTCCCAACGACCGCCAGGTCAAGTCGATCTGTGACGAGATCGAGGAGAAGCTCAGCAAGGAGCTCGGCGCGAAGCCGGTACGCCGCGAGGGCGACCGCGACGCGCGCTGGATCCTGCTCGACTACGTCGACATCGTGGTGCACGTCCAGCACAGCGAGGAGCGGGTCTACTACGCGCTCGAGCGCCTGTGGAAGGACTGCCCCGAGCTCGACCTGCCCGAGGACGCCAAGGCCACCCGCGGCAAGGGCGCCCAGCACGCGGACGCCGAAGAGGCGGCCGGGGAGCTGCGATGACCGTCCCCTCGGTCCTCAACAACCCGGGCGGTCGCAGCCGGCGCGTCATCCTGTGGCGGCACGGCCAGACGTCCTGGAACCTGGAGCGCCGCTTCCAGGGCACCACGGACATCGGGCTCACCGCCGAGGGCGTCGCCCAGGCCACCCGGGCCGCCCGGCTGCTCGCCTCCCTCAAGCCCGACGCGATCGTCGCCTCCGACCTGAGCCGTGCCGCCGCCACGGCCGGTGAGCTGGCGAAGCTGACCGGGCTCGAGGTGACGTACGAGGAGGCCCTGCGGGAGACCTTCGCGGGTGCCTGGCAGGGGCTGACCCACGACGAGATCCTGGCCACGTACGGCGAGGAGTACGCCGCGTGGAAGCGCGGCGAGTCCGTGCGCCGCGGCGGCGGCGAGCTGGAGACCGAGGTCGCCGACCGTGCCGCCCCGGTTGTTCTGCGCCATGTCGACAAGCTGCCCGACGGCGGGACGCTCGTGGTGGTCAGTCACGGCGGCACGATCCGCACCACGATCGGCCGGCTGCTGGGCCTCGACTCGTATCTCTGGGAAGGCCTCGGCGGCCTCTCCAACTGCTGCTGGTCCGTCCTCGGCGAGGGGGCCCGCGGCTGGCGTCTGCTCGAGCACAATGCGGGCACGCTGCCGGAGCCGGTGCTCGGCGACGACACCTGAGTCCCTGCTGGTCAGAGGGGCCGGGACCCGGATTTCACTTTCCGGCTTGTCGCAGGCTAAAGTTCTTCTTGTTCGCCCGCCGAGCGGGAAGAACACAAGGGGCTATAGCTCAGTTGGTAGAGCGCCTGCATGGCATGCAGGAGGTCAGGAGTTCAATTCTCCTTAG
>NZ_JAEIMH010000082.1:0-32473 GCF_016464295.1 Streptomyces sp. N35
GACGCCATTGGACACTGCACGCTACCGGCAATCCGACCCCACCCGACGCCGCACCGCCCACACACCCGGACGGAGAACGACCCCAAACGACCCACCACGGCGAGTTATCCCCGCATGCCCGGCTCTGGGGAAGCCGTGCTGCCGATGGCTGCTGATGCCGTCTCATCCTCCCGATGTCAGGCGGGTGGTATCAGATCGCTTTCGCTGACGGTGTAGGTCAGTTGGGGGTAGACGAAGTCCGTTTCATTGTTCTCGCGGCGCCGTAGGCGATAGAACTCGCGCCTCTGCTCGTCGTCGGCAGATGTGAGGCGCTCCCCCTGTGGGAGGTACGCATGTCCGTCGCGGAAACGTAGCAAGGTCTTCGACGTGCGAAAGGTCACGCCCAGCCACGCGTTCTCAGCCGTCGAAGCAGACGCCTCCAGCACGATCCTGTGTTTGAGCCGGCGATTCGATTCGACGGAGAACACGACGACGCTGTTGTGCGTGAGAGGTATATCGAACCGATCGTCAGCGGACTCCTTCGATTCAACAATCAGCTTTCTGGGCGCGCTCGCTTCGGGATGCCGGTAGCAGGAGAAGACGGCGATGAACGAGTCGTCGGCCAGGTCGAGGGCCAGGTCGGAATGGCTGCCCATGGTTCTGTAAGCGTTCGTGTACTGCTCGATGAGCGCATTGTTGAAGCCGGCCGGGAGCGCCGCGCGTTCCTGAATTTCTCGTGCCAGCCGCTGGTGCACCTTCCGGAAGCGCTGCGTGGGGCTGCTGTAGCGAGTGGTAGTGCGTACGAGAGGTACGCCGCCGGCGTCTTCGATGTCGGTGAGTGTGGCGCCTCGCCGGCCCTTGCCGAGATCTTCCCAACAGACTGATTCGGAGAGCGCCGTGAAGCGGTTGTCGTCCTCTGCTGGCAAAGCGATGGAGATGAACTCGTGAGGGATCCTAGATCCGCGGTGCAAGGTAGTCTCCCGAGTTCATGCTGAAGAGGAAATCGTCGCCGTAGTGAATGAGGGACGAGGTCCGGTTCTCCTCGGCGTACAGCCGGCGCAGCTCGTCCGTGCCCGCCGGTGTGGGCGGCTCAAGTGGCCGCAGACGTCCCGCCACTTTGAGGAGCGTGCTGCCGTTCTTGTGAACGGCTTCGGTGTTCGAGCAGCGCACCACATAACCGAGGCGGGTCGGGAGCAGCTCGGCGTTCAACGCCGAGGGCCGGATCTCGTGCGTGTACAGGCGGTTGGTGGACAGAGGCATCATGAACACGGAGCCCGGATAAAGAGTGACGGAGAACTGCTGGGGCAGCGCGGCCTCGATGCTGTCTGCGGCCGTCTCCTTGAGGCGGAAACGAAGTATCGTCAGTGCGCTGACACCCTTCACGCCGTAGTCGAAGACGTCTTCGGTCAGCGGCTGCAGCTGGTCGAGCCGGTCGTAGAAGGTACAGAAGGCCATGATCCCGTTGGCGGGCATGTCCTTTGTCTTGTCCGCATGAGACGAGATCTTCGCCTTGGCCTGCTTGCGCCCGGTCGTGGCAACGGTGTTGTGGTAGATCTGCGCGAGCACATGATTCAGCGGCGCGTGGTTCCGGAAGACGGCAGCGGCCTCACGGTTCAGCGCTCCGACGATCTGCGTGTCGGTCGGGCGAAAGGTCTCGGTCGGCCCCGAGAGATTCGTGGAACACCGCAGCAGCCGGAAATGCAGTGCGTCACCGTCCCGGGTAACGGGCGTCAGGTAGATGCCGCTGCGATGGGCTGTTCCGGGCTTGGTCGACTCCGTCAGGGACTGGAACGCGTGCTCCGTACGGATCCGTGCGAAGTGGTCGCCGTCGAGGTCGAAGTAGCGGCGGTAGTGCACGCCGACGCCGTGCACATCGAGGGGGACCCGGCCGAGACCGACGGAAGTCCACGAGGAGTCGATGGCCTCGCGATACCCGTGCGACAGCTCCCGGACGACGAACACCCGGGCGGCCGTGCGCAGTTGAGCGCCGCTGATCCCGGATACGTCACCACACAGGTAGACGGTCTTCTGCGCGATGTCGCATGAACCGGAAGCAAGCTGGTCCGGCGTGATGGCCGACCCGAAGAAGTCCCTCACCACGTCATGGTCCTGCAACGTCGACGGCGCAACCAAGAGGTTGTCGGCGTCATCGATGCAGGCTTCCGCCGGCTCTGCTGCGTACATCAAAGGGTCCTGCCGTTCACCGAGTTGGGCTGGTCACGAGGGTGGACATGGCAAAGGTCCGCACTCATTTCTTCGCGCCCGGAGCGCGAACGAAAGTGACGGACCGGTGAGCCTCGATGCTCTCACGGGGCTCGACAGCGGGCAACGGAATCTGCGGTGCGCGACAGCACGCACTCGGCGGAGTCGACGCAGCGCCCCACTGAGCCCAGTCCACCCAAAACGGCGTCCTTGACGGCGGTCTGCGCCCTTGGCAGCGCGGTCGCGGGCGCAGCACCATTCCGCCATGGACAGCACCCTGGTCGCCGCGGTCATCGGCACGCTCGGCGGTGGCCTGGTCACCGGGGTTGCCGCCATGTTGCGTACGAGGCTCGGCGTACGCACCGCGGCCCGACTGGTCTATGCCGAACTCACCCGGGACTGCGCCGCAGTGGTGCACTTCCGTAGGACGGACCACTGGGCCGCCACCACCTTGTCGAGCACCGCCTGGGACGAGCATGGCGCGGTCCTGGCACGCCGGCGCAGCGGTGCGTCGTTCGTGACCGTGCCCCGCGGATACGAGGCCTTGGAGATGGCCCCGATCATCGCCGAGAATGCGCTGCCTCTCGCCGAGCGCAGGGAGTGGATCGACAAGGAAGCCAGGCGACTTGCCGCCGCCATCAAGGAGGCGGGTGCCATCGCGCAGATGCCGGAGCCCGAAGTCAAGGGTTGGATCAGAAAGCTCGTGGGCCCGGTCCTTGCCCGGCGCAGTCCGCACCCGTTGGTCAGGGCCGGCACCGTGTCCTCCCTGGTGGTGCTCGGCCGGGTGATCGAGGACGATGCGCCGTCCGGGTTCACCGGTTCCGGGTGCGGCTGGTCGAGGAAGGGCCGGAGCCGATCCGCAGACCGGGCACATGGACGGCTACGTCGTCACGGAAGCGGACCAAGGCGGCATTCATATCAACTCCGGAATCCCCAACCGCGCTTTCCACCTGCTCGCCAAGAGCCTCGGCGGCCGGGCATGGGAGCGGGCCGGGCAGATCTGGTGGGACGCGCTGACAGGAGACGGAGTGCGAGACGGACTCCTCTTCGCCGACTGGGCCCGTCTCACCACCGACGCCGCCCGGGAGCGGTACGGCGGCAACAGTGCCGAGGAGCGCGCCGTCTTGGCAGCGTGGTCGGACGTGGGGGTGACGCCGGCGCCAGAGCGGACCGATGACTAGCTCGGGACGCGCCAGGGCCGGACAGCACCGTTGTCCGGACGGCACCACACAGGAGGAGCACGTGTTCACCGCCGGCTGGTACAGGGTGGCCCGGACGCACTCGCGCCCGTCAACTGTCGCGGGCGGGCAGCGTGTCGAGGCCGGTTTCGCGCATGATCCGGTCCACGGTGTCCACCAGGGTGCTCTGCGGACCGATGACCGTCTCGACGCCGCCGGGCAGCAGATCTTGGGGCCGGTACCAGGAGGCCAGGTGCTCCTCGGTTACGTGCGCCAGGTTCTGCGCGTCCGGCTTGGAGTGGTGCCGGGCGACGGTCTGCTCGAAGGGGATGTCGAAGTAGTAGGCCCGGGTGATACCGAGGTGGTCGGCGATCAGCGCGCTCAGCATGTCGCCGTACCGGTCCGCGGCGAAGATCCCTTCGACCACGGTGTGATAGCCGGCGCCCTTGCGCGACGGAGGACTTCCCGCTGGCACTCGGGCCGCGCAACAACACCAGGCGGGTATCGCTGCGGCCGATCGATCCGGCGGCGGGCGCGGCCGCGCGTACGGAAGGCTCGCTCATGCGGTCCAACCCATCTCCGCGTACGGAACACCCGCGGCAATGGACGCGATCGCGGGCCGGGTGCAGGGCACGGGATGGCGCAGTCCCAACAGGACGCGGCCGTCGGCGTCCTCCAGATACAGGTGGACGCCGAGCACCTGCATGCGCGTGCGGCTCAGTGGCTCGGGCAAGGTCGGCGTCTCCTCTTGTACGAACGGTGTGCCGGGTCCTCGGCAGTCGATGGGCATCATCACAGGCGTGACTGACATCGACTCTGTGGGAACTGCCGCGCTGATCGTCAACCGGCAGGGCGAATACCTGCTGCACCTGCGGGACGATTTGCCGCACGTCCTCCAGGCGGGACGGTAGGCGCTTCTCGGCGGCGCCCCTGAGGCCGGCGAGGACATGCAGGCGGCTCTGCGGCGGAACTACTTGAGGAGGCCGGACTGGCCCCGGGCGAGCTTCGGCCGTTCATCGCGCAGCACAACCGTGGGCCGGACGGCGCCACACGGCAAGTGCGGCGGCCGACTCGGCGCCGCGCCGCCTGCTGCCGCTGATGACGGTCGCCTTGGCTGCGCCGGCCGTTCAGGCTCACGGATGGGACCTGCGTATCGCGTCCGGATACCTGCCCAAGTACCTGCTCGCCGCGCCCGGCGGTGCTCCGGTGGGGCGGCCGGCCGATCCCCTGGAGCCATCGGCCACTTCTACGGGGTGGCATGCCGCGGTGATGCCGGTGGTGTCAGCCGTAGGTGATCATGACGTTGATGGCGATGATCACGCCGGCGGTGATGACGGCCAGGCCGATCACCGCACCGGCCATGTCCCGTCCCGGGGCCGGCTCCGAGGCAGTGGCGCTCTCGGGGTCCTCGCTCGTGTAGTAGACGAGAGTTTCGTCTCCGACGGCCCTGCTCGGCGGCCCGCCGGCCTCGGTGAAGCGCACAGCGCGGCCGTCGGCGGTGAAGTCGTACTCGTGGTACTGGATGCGACGCGGCACGTCGTTGATCGTCTGCACGCGGACATAGGCGCGCACCACGCGGGCCCGCGCAGACAGCCCGCTCTGCCACGCTCTGCGCCGCTGCCTGGTCCTGCGGACGAGCGCGTAACCGCCCCACAGCATCACAACGATGAGCAGCGGAAAGAGTATGTGGAAGACGAAGTCCATGAATGATCCCTGTAGACGGCGCTGTTCGTACGTCCAGTGATGCGGCCTGACGCAGGCGGGACCCTACCTGAGGAGTGCCAAGGGCCTTGTGTCGCCCTCGGAGCGCGCGGCCCGGCGACAAAGGGGTATCCGGTCCCGGCGCAACTGACACGGGCCGTCGGGGCGTCCATGCAGGCGGTGGGGTCCACCACGGCCGAGACCATGCGAGGGGCGCCTGCCGGACGGCGTGGAGCGAAGGAGGCGTGCTTGACGTGTCGTGGAGATGGGTGATTACGGGTGCGGTCGCGGCGGTGGGGGCCGCGCTTGGTGCGGTGCGCGTCAAGAGAGTGCTGGGCAACCCCTTCGCGCAGGCGGACCCCGTAGCGCAGGCGGAGAAGGAACTGGACAAGAGGGATCGAGCGCTGCGCGAAGAGCACCCCGATACCGTGGAGCTCCGGCACCGGGCCCACTACCTGAGCGAGATCGGGGATCTGGCCGGCGCCGTGGAAATCTCCGAAAAGCTGCTCGCCGAGCGGGTGCGGGCACTGGGCGAAGACCACCCTCAGGTCCTCACCACCCGGCACAACCTGGCCAACCTGCGCGGCAGGTCGGGCGACGCGGCCGGTGCTGCCGAGGCGTTCGAACGGCTGGTGCTCGACATGGAGCGGGTGCACGGAGCCGACTACATCTACACCGTCGTGTCCCGGCGCGCCGCCGTCCGCTGGCGGGAGGAAGCGGAAGGCGGCTGAAGGCGAACCTGATGAGGGACGTTGCGCAGCGACCTCCACCTGGATGCGGAGCAGGCGCGCAAGGTGCTCGCCCGCACCATCAGAGGGCTTCTCGAACGCGCCGATCCGTAAAGGGGGACCAAGAGGGCCGCAACATTCGGGATGGTCAGGCGAGCGGGCCCAGGATCTCCTGGGATTCGATCAGGCCCTGTTCGCTGGGGACCTGCCCCTCGCCGAAGACACGGGCCGCTTGCCGGGCCCGGAGGTCGAGATGGGCTTCGGCGGGCTTGGCGTAGCCGTGGCGGGCACGGGCTTGCGCGGGGGTGAGCACTTCCTTGTTGTGGGGAGGTATGCCGAGCTTGATGGGTGCGACGACCGCGACGGTGGAGGGCGAGATCCTGCCCAACAGGCTCAGTTCCACTCTGGGATGGAGGTGGGCGAGGGCGAAGGCCGTCTTCATGACGGGCACGATGAGCACGTCCAGGAGTCGCGACTGGCGGATCCCGGCCATCTCGCGCATCCAGCGCGGCATCGTGGCGATGGTGGCGATGCGCTGTGTTCTGGCGACCACCATGCTGGCCGGCTTGGCCCAACGGGGGACCGGCGGCAGTACGAGTTCGGTCCTGAGCAGATGATGCATCGCCTGTCGGGCGATGGGGCTGGCGGACAGCTGGGGGCGCATCCGCTCGAAGTACGCGCGCACACCCTCACGGCTGCGCGGGATGTCATCAGGGGAGCACGTCTGCAGTTCCGCTGCGACGGCGCAGGCTTCCCAGTACTCCCTGTCCTCCTGCTCGGTCAGTTTCCCCGGCCCGTACTTCTCGTACGCATAGAGGATCGAGTGCCAGCCGGTGAGCTGGATCCACAACTGTGAATCCGGGTCGTTGGCGTCGTAGGTGCCGTCGCCGTAGGGCAGTTGGCCGATCGCCTTCGAGTGCACCTTGACCAGGATGTCAGCGGCCTTGCACACCTGCTGTGACCCGGCGAAGGCCACCATCGCGAAGTACTTGAGGGTCCGGTCGTAGCGGGTGCGCGAGCGTTGGTAGATGCCCTGCGTCGCGTGGACCGCGGCGACCAGCGGCGGGTCGAGCTCCTCCACCACCACGGACCGCTGGAAACCCACGGTCGGGGCCGTGGGGTAGCTCCAGACCTTCCACACCACCGAGCCCGGGCCGAAGAACCCGTAGTCCTCGTGCGGTTCGACCGTGTCGCGCTTCAACTTCGCCATGGAGGCGCTCCTTGTGCGTGCGGGCTACGCCGCCTTCAATTACGACGCCGGTGTCGTAAATTAAGACATGCATGTCGTACGCTGCCAAGGTGTCGACGCCCTCTTCTTCCTCCGAACGGCCTCGCAAGCGCCGGCCCTACGCGCCGCGCCTCCCGCTCGCCCAGCGCCGGGAGCAACTGCTCGACGCCGCCCTCTTCGTGATCGTGAACGACGGCTACGACCGGATCTCCATCGACGCCATCGCGACGCGAGCCGGAGTGGCCCGGTCGGTCGTCTACGGCGCGTACGACAATCTCGACGCCCTGCTGCACGCCCTGCTCGACCGCCAGCAGGTGCGCGCCTTCGACAGGCTCCTCCAGACGATCCCCGACCCGTACGGTCCGCAGGGTCCGGCCGCGTTCGTGGCCGAGACCGTGCGCGGGATGTCGGCGATGCTGCGCGACGACCCGGACACCTGGCGGCTCATTCTGCTGCCCCCGGGCAACATGCCCGCGGCGGTCCGCGACCGCATCGAGGCGGACCGGGAGCGGTTCCGGCTGCGCGTCGAAGCGTGGATGTCCCGCACGCTCGCGACACACCGCGATCCCAAGTCCGCACCACAGCTGGATGCGCGCGTACTGGCCCATGCGCTCGTCGCCTGCGCGGAACACTTCGGCGTCCTCGCACTGACCGACCCCGGCAGGTTCGAACCCGCGCACCTGATCGACCAGGTGCAGGTGATGATCGGCGCTCTTCTGCCGCAGGCGCGGTGAAGGCGCCGTCACCAGCCACGTGACCTGTCAGGGATAGGGCAGCCGACGGGTTTTCTTCGGCGGGATCCGGTGTGGAAGGCGGCGCTGCGGTGTCACGCGGGGGCGTGCAGTGGCGGGTGCTCGAGCACGCGGGGCTTGTACTCGACCAGCTGGATGCGGCCGTCGAAGGTGCGGTGATCGGTCATTTCGAGGGCAACGTCCGGATAGCCGTCGTAGATGCGTTCTTCGCCCGTGGCTCCGGTGATCACGGGGAACATGACGACCCGGAAGCGGTCGACGAGTCCGGCTCGCAGCAGGGAGCGGCACAGGCTGAGGCTGCCGATCGTGCTCAGGAGCCCCGAGCCGCTCGACTTCATGGCCCGGACCGTCTCGACGGCGTCGTCGCGTACGAGCGTGCAGTTGGCCCACGGCAGTGGGTCCTCGAGTGAGGAGGAGAACACCACCTTGGTCGCCTGCGTGAGCTCGTCGACGGACGCCTCTTCCTCGGGCCTGAACTCGTCCTGGCCCTCGGGAACCTCGCCTGCGGCGAAGCCCGACATCAGGCGGTAGGTGTTCGCTCCCATCAGGTAGGTGGCCTCGGGCTGCTTCCCGAGCCATGCGAGGTACTCCGGGCCCTCGAGGCCCCAGAACCCGGGCCATCCCTCTCCTGATGCGTGACCGTCGAGGGAGGTGATGAAGTCGACGAGAAGCTCCGACATGGCGTTGTCCTTTCCTGGGGTGTCACGAGCTTGGACCGTCCGCGAGCCGCAAACTCATCGGCCGCGCTGCGAAGTAACCAGAAAGGCGGGACCGTCTGCGCCGGTGGTTGCAAGGTTTTCGGTCCTGATCGTTGGGCGCGGTGGTCCTCGGAGCCGGCGATCAAACCCGGTGTTGTCGCGCCTCACGGGCAAGGTGGGGCAGAGGGCGCGGGCCACGCTGCGGGCGATCCGTATGTCGGTGGTGCAGCCTTGGCGCGTGCTGGTTTGCACCGGCTACCTCAGCAGCCGGCGCGTCGGCATCGAGCGCGCCGGTCCACGCAGGATCTCAGCGCAGGGGAGTTGACCTGATCGTGACGGGAACGGGTGACACGGCGGCGTTCTGTGCCGGCGATGTGGCCGAGCAGCAGGTCCAGGAGGAAGGCGAGCTCTTTCCTTCAGGGACTTTGGTGGTGTTGGTCGGGCCGGGTGGTTCGGGCAAGTCGGTGTTCGCCGCGGCGTTCCCGGCGACTTGGGTGGTGAATCTCGATGAGCTGCGTGAGCGCCTGTCCGACGATGCGGGCGAGCAGTCTGTGACGCGTCCGGCGGTGCAGTTGCAGGACATTGTCGTGTCGACGCGGATGAAGCGCGGGCTCACCACGATCGTCGATTCGACGAACGTGGAGGCCTCCGTACGGGCCGGCCTGGTGGCCAAGGCTCGCGCGTTCGGCCGGCCCGCGGCCGCGGTCGTGTTCCTCACCGACCTCGGCGTCTGTCTCGAGCGCAACGCCCGGCGACCGGCCAACCGGCGGGTGCCGGAACGCGTGGTGCGCTGGCAGCACGAACAGACGGCGGCCGCGGTCGGGCTGTTGTCCGGTGAGGGGTTCGCCGACGTGCGCCCCGTCCTGCCGGCCTGAAGGGGCCGCGCTTCAGTCGGTGCTGATCTGCCGGCACAGCTCGGGTGCTGATCTGCCGGCGCTTGACTTCTTGCGCGTCAGTCCGGCAGCCAGTGCAGCTCGTGCGCCAGGGTTTTGGCGACGGCACGGATGCGGCGGTGCAGCGGCGACTGCTCGCGTGGGAGGACCAGGTGGATTGTCAGGCTGGGCGCGCCCCGCAGCGGTCGCCAGGTGAGACCGGCCGGTTGCGTCGTGGCCGCGGCTTCTCCGGCCGGGGCGAGGGTGACCCCGTCGCGCAGGTCGCGCTGAGACATGTCGAAAGAGACTGCGGGCGTGTGGAATCGGGGGTGTGGCCGGGTGTCTCGGAACAGTGCGGTCAGCTGATCGTGGATCACGGGGTTGGCCGCACGGTCCGGGAGTCGCAGCGGATACGCGGCCGCGTCGGCGATCTCGATCTCCGGGTGCTCGGCCAGCGGATGGTGCTGCGCCAGCTGTACCCCGATGCGCGCACGCCGCAGCAGGAACCGTCGCACGTCACGGCCCGGCTGTTCACCGCGGGTGATCCCGGCATCGATACGGCCGTCGGCGACCGCGGGGGAGATCTCCGGTGTCGCCATCGGGACCGCGCCGACCTCGAGTCCGCTGGTGCCGCGAACGAGCCTGTCCACCAGGGCCGGTACCGTCTCGGCCCCGGTGCTGAGGCTGTACCCGATGCGCAGCGTGCCCAGTTCACCGGCCGCCGCGCTCCGGGCGGTGTCCCATGCCCGGTCCAGTGCCGCCAGCGCGGGCGGCGCGGACTCCACCAAAGCCGCACCGGCCGTGGTCAATTCGACGGTACGTGTGTTGCGGACCAGCAGGGCCGTACCGAGTTCCGCTTCCAATCGGCGCATCCGGGCGCTGAGCGCGGGCTGTGCGATGCCGATCCGTGCGGCCGCGCGCGTGAAGTTCAACTCCTGCGCCAGCACCAGGAAGTACCGCAGGCTCACCGTGTCAGGCGCCACGTGGCCTCCCTGTCGATTGATAACGATCCGTTCTGAGTCTATGCCGAACTGGTCTTTCCCTCGGCCGCACATCAAGCCCTAGCCTGCGCATATGACGATTCAACTGACCGCAGTACCGGTCGCCGGGATCGATCGATCCGAGTGTCAATGCGAAGTCGGAAGTGTCCGGCCGACCACAGGAGGTTTCCATGGCTAAGGGCTACTGGGTCAGTGTCTACCCCGCCATTTCCGACCCTGAGGGGCTGACTGCCTACGACAAGCTGGCCGGTCCGGCTGTCCAGGCTGCGGGCGGGCGCGTCCTGTCCCGGATCCCGTCCCTTGGCGGTCGAGTCGTCGCCCACGAGGCCGGACTGACGCAACGCGTCGTTCTGATCGAGTTCGACAGCTTTGAACAGGCCGTCTCGGCGTACGAGAGCGAGGCCTACCAGAAGGCGCTGGTGGCCCTCCCCGACGGGTTCGAGCGCGACTTCCGCATCATTGACGGCATCGACTGACCGGCGGACCCAGCGAGCAACCGTGGTCGTGCATGTGGTGCGCAACTCACGCAAGGACAGCGACCGTTCAAGAAATTGATCGAACCGGTCGAGATCGACGTTCGACAGGAGCGGCGAGGCCACGCAGCCATGCTGTGGGCCGCTCAACGTTGCAATCCACCGCGAGTCCTCTAGATGCCCGGCCCTCAGCGTGTGCCCGATCAGCTGCAGAGTGACCATTGTGGATCTTCTCTCCACGATGATCGCGAGCATCAACTCCTCATCCAAGCAGCCGAAGCAGCCGGAGATATCACCTTCGCTGAACCATCGTGTTCCGGTCCAGCAATTCACTGTGACCCGCACTGGGTGAGGTGGCCACTGGTCAGACCGATGGGTTCTTGTTGCCCAGCCTCTCCGTCTTGTCGGTATAGGACGGTCCAACTGGCAGCCATCGGGGCGACTTGGAATACGGAGCCCTGTGATCCCCAATGTCTTCGCCCGTGGCATACCGTCAGCGACTTCTACCCGCATCAGGGTGTCATCGCACCGGATTTTCGGTGGATGAGTCCCTGAGGCATGAGGAACAAGTCCGGGTTGAGCAGCTGGCGACAGGGACGTTCCAGTACGGCTCCTCCGGCATCCTCGCAGGTCGCCCCCCATGGCGACGAGCGCAGGCACTCCGTCGCCATGGGGGATTGCGCCCTCTCTCTGGCATGCCAATCTGCATCTTTGTTTTGGCCTGCAGGGTAAGTCAGTTGACCTAGTCGGAGCCCCTCATGTGCGCTCCCTGCAGCCCGTAAGATTCTGACAGAAATCCTTGTTCACGGCCTCAGGGAAATAAAAGACCACAGATCCGTGACTGCTGTCCAACGCCACCCAGCCCTGCTTGCAGGGCGTGAATATTGGCTTGATCGACGCCCGGAACTCGTCCGGTACGTCGCCGAGGTGCGGCCCTTGCTCCATGTTCGACATCTCGGGCGCGAATATGCCTGACAGTAGGCCCACTTGGCGATCAGTGCCACGATCGACCGATCGAAATCATGAGTCGAGGAAGATCGAATTCGCCTCCCCTCGCACCGTGGCTGGGTGCCACCATCCACAAGGCCTGAAGTAGCGCCAATTTCGTCAGATGGTGACCGGTCTGCGTCCAGCCTGTTGACAGGTACACCTCCGCGCGGCACTTTGGGAGCGCTCCCACTGCTTCAAGTCTTGCAACGCCCTCGCCAGAGCCGCGTGGAGGGGATGGAGTTCTGCGACCGGCAGGATGCCGGTCGCGGGTTAGGCGATATCCGTCACCTCCTGTAATCGGAGAGAGGAACCGCCATGACGCTGGCGCCTGCGCTGCCTGCCCCAAGGCGGACGCCTCGAAGCTTCGCCGCCACCGCGGCAGCCTCGCCCCTTGAGGCGCAGACGGGACGTCGCGGCCACGGTTCAGGGCGACCGACTGATCGAACGTGGACGAGGCCGACGACTGCAGCCGCGGTACGAGCACCTCTTTCGCGGGCGCATCGAACCGTGCAGTAGCAGGCCAAAGCCGTCGCCGGCACCGCGCTCCATATGCGGTCCGGTCGCGCTCACCACTCCCACCCCACCCTTCACGGAGGAGTTGTGCCCATGCAGCGCGAAGTGCCCGAAAGATCACCAAAATCCGCATTACTATCCCGGCGTTCCTTCGCCACCGCGGCCGGCGGGGCGCTCGTCGCCCTAGGCGTGGGGCAGGGTCTCGCCCGGTCCGCGGAGGCCGAGGCCCAGGTCTCGCCCGGTCCGCGGGCGGCCGCGGCCGCTGCGGACGGCCCGTACACGCAGGCATTCCTCACTCAGTACGAGAAGATCAAGAACCCGGACAACGGCTACTTCAGCGCGGACGGCATCCCGTTCCACAGTGTCGAGACTCTGATCGTGGAGGCCCCCGACCACGGTCATCAGACGACCTCCGAGGCGTTCAGTTTCTGGATCTGGCTGGAGGCGGCGTACGGCCGGGTCACCGGCGACTGGGCCCCCTTCAACAAGTCCTGGGAGGTCGCCGAGGCCTCGATCATCCCGCCGCACATCGACCAGCCCACCAACGACTCCTACAGCCCCGCCAAGCCCGCTACCTACGCACCCGAGCACCCGCAGGTCACCAGCTACCCGTCCGAGCTGAACCCCTCCGTCCCCGTAGGCTCCGACCCCCTCGCCGCCGAACTCGCCTCCTCCTACGGGACGATGGACGTCTACGGCATGCACTGGCTGATGGACCTCGACAACGTCTACGGCTTCGGCAACAAGCCCGGCACCGGCGACGAGCTCGGCCCGGGCAAGATGGCGTCCTTCATCAACAGCTACCAGCGCGGCGCGCAGGAGTCCGTCTGGGAGACCGTTCCGCAGCCGACCACGGACCTGTTCAAGTACGGCGGGCCCAACGGCTACCTCGACCTCTTCGTCAAGGACGCCTCGTACGCGAAGCAGTGGAAGTACACCAACGCCCCCGATGCCGACGCGCGTGCTGTGCAGGCCGCCTACTGGGCGCTGACCTGGGCGCGGGCGCAGGGCAAGGAGGGCCAGGTCGCCGCCTCCGTCGCCAGGGCCGCGAAGATGGGCGACTACCTGCGCTACTCGATGTTCGACAAGTACTTCAAGAAGATCGGCAACTGCACCAGCCCCACCGGCTGCGAGGCCGCCTCCGGCCGCGACGCCCAGCACTACCTGCTGTCCTGGTACTACGCCTGGGGCGGCTCCACCGGTACCGGCGGCGGCTGGGCCTGGCGGATCGGCGACGGCATCGCCCACCAGGGCTACCAGAACCCGCTGGCCGCCTGGGTGCTGTCCACGGTCCCGGCGCTCATCCCCAAGTCACCGACCGCGAAGGGCGATTGGCAGAAGTCTCTGACCCGGCAGCTGGAGTTCCTGCGCTGGTTGCAGTCCGCCGAGGGCGGGCTCGCCGGCGGCTGCTCCAACAGCTGGGACGGCCAGTACGGCACTCCGCCTGCCGGCACGCCCACCTTCTACGGCATGGCGTATGACTGGCAGCCCGTGTATCACGACCCGCCGAGCAACAACTGGTTCGGCTTCCAGGTCTGGTGCATGGAGCGCGTCGCCCAGTGCTACTACGTCTGCGGCAACGCGACCGCCAAGTCGGTCCTCGACAAGTGGGTGGCCTGGGCCGCCGAGCACACCACCGTCGGCGCCGACGGCAGCCTCCGCTTCCCCTCCCCCCTCCGGTGGCCCGGGGCCCCCGACACCTGGAACGCCGCATCTCCCGGCGCCAACGCAGGCCTGCACGTCGCGGTCGTCGACTACGGCGACGACGTGGGCGTGGGCGCGGCGCTGGCCATGACGCTGATCTACTACGCGGCGAAGTCCGGGGACGCCGACGCCGCCGGACTCGCCAAGGCCCTGCTCGACGCGATGGCCGGGCACGCGGATGCCCAGGGCATCGCCGTCCCCGAGACCCGCCGTGACTACAACCGCTTCGACGACCCGGTCCACTTCCCCGCGGGCTGGTCCGGCACCTCCCCGCAGGGCGTGAAGCTGGGCGCCGGTGCGACCTTCATCGGGATGCGGCCGTGGCTCAAGCAGGAGCCGGGCTGGCCGAAGGTGCAGGCATACCTCGACGGCGGCGCTCCACCGGTCTTCACGTACCACCGCTTCTGGGCGCAGGCGGCGCTGGCGCTCTCCTTCGCCTCATACGCCGAACTCCTCGCCGACGAGGGCGGCCCCGGCGGCGGTGACGACACCACCGCTCCGACCATCCCGGCCGGCCTCAAGGTCACCGCGACGACCAGCACCAGCGTGTCGCTGTCGTGGTCGGCGTCCACCGACGACACCGGGGTCGCGGCATACGACGTCTACCGCGACGGCATCCCGGTCGGCAGCCCGACCGCGACCAGCTACACCGATCCCGGGCTCTCGGCCGCCACCGCCTACCGCTACCGGGTCGCCGCCCGTGACGCGGCAGGCAATGCCTCGGCACTGTCCGCCGAGGTCACCGGCACCACCCAGGCCGGCGGCGGCACCGGCGGAGCCAAGGTCCAGTACAAGAACAACGACTCGGGCGCCACCGACAACGCCATCCGTATGTCCCTGAAGGTCGACAACACCGGCGGCGGCGCGCTCAGCCTCTCCACCCTGACCGTCCGCTACTACTTCACCGGCGACGGCGGCCCGTCCTCGTACACCACCTGGTGCGACTGGGCGATGCTGGGCGGCGCCAACATCACCCACCGGGTGGTCGCGATGAGCAGCCCGAAGGCCGGCGCGGACCGCTATCTGGAGGTCGGCTTCACCGCCGGCGCGGGCAGCGTGACCGCGGGCGGCGGCTCCGGCGAGATCCAGCTGCGCGTGCACAAGAGCGACTGGTCGAACTTCAACGAGGCCGACGACTACAGCCGCGGCACCAACTCATCCTTCGCGGAGGCCTCCAAGATCACCGCGTACGTGGGCGGAGAGCTCGTCTGGGGGATGGAGCCGTGACGGGACGTCATCTGCGCGGCGCCCTCGCCGCCTTCGCCGCGAGCGCCCTGCTCGCCGGGCTCGCACTGTTCACCGGAGCGGGCCGGGCGACGGCCGCACCGATCACCGACTGCACCCCGTGGGGCACCACCGCGTTGCAAGGGGGTGCGTACACCTACCAGCAGAACGAGTGGAACTCCTCGGCGCGCCAGTGTGTGAGCGTGGACCCCGACACCGGCGCCTGGAGGCTGACCGAGGCGAACTTCTCGCTCACCACGGCAGGCCCGCCGGCCACCTACCCGTCCAGCTACAAGGGCTGTCACTGGGGCGCGTGCACCGCGAACAGCGGCCTGCCGATCCGGGTGAGTGAACTGGGCAGCGCCCGCTCGACGTTCGACACCACCCAGGTCGCCTCCGGTGCCTGGAACGCCGCGTACGACCTGTGGTTCAACTCCACACCCACGACCGACGGTCAGCCGGACGGTACCGAGGTGATGATCTGGATCAACCACCGCGGCGGCGTCCAGCCCATCGGCTCGCGCACGGCGACGTTCACCGCGGACGGCCGGACGTGGGACGTATGGACCGGCCCCGGCGCCTCCGGGTGGAAGGTCATCTCCTACGTGCTGCAGGGCGGCGCCACCGCGGTGACCGACCTGGACGTGAAGGACCTCATCGACGACGCCACCGCGCGCGGCCAGATCAACCCCGCGCACTACCTGATCGACGCCGAGGCAGGCTTCGAGATCTGGCAGGGCGGCCAGGGGCTGGGCGTGAACTCCTTCTCCTTCGACGCCCGCAAGGGCCCCGGGGGAGGCGACCCGCCGCCCGACCCCGACCCGGGAGCCGGCGGGCTGAAGGTGCAGTACAAGACCTCCGACACCAGCGCCACCGACAACGCCATCCGGATGAGCCTGCAACTGGTCAACACCGGCAGCAGCTCGCGCAGCCTGAACGGCGTGGAGATCCGCTACTGGTTCTCCGACCCGGCGTCCTCGTACACCACGTGGTGCGACTGGGCGCAGATGGGCTGCTCCCAACTCGCCCACTCCGTGGCCGCGAACGGCTCCGTACCGGGCGCCGACCACTACCTGAAGGTCACCCCCACCAGCGGCACGCTCGCCGCGGGTGCCTCGAGCGGCGACATTCAACTCCGGCTGCACCGGGCCGACTGGTCGCCCTTCAACGAGGCGGACGACTACAGCCACGGGACCGCGAGTTCCTACGCGGACGCGCCGAAGATCGGCGTCTACGCGGACGGCGAACTCCTGTGGGGCACCGCACCCTGATCCACCCCGGACACCCGGTGGCGGGAATCCTTCCCGCTGCCCTCCCGCCACCGGGGCGCACCTCCGCGCAGCCATATCCGAGAGGAGCACCAGAGCCGCGATGAACACCACCACGCACCTCAGACGCAGGAGCCGCTTCCGCAGGCTCGCGGCGCTGCTGCCGGCGCTCGCCGTGGGCGTCGCACTCAGCGTCGCGCTGCCGGCCACGCCGGCCGCGGCGGCCCGCGTCGACAACCCGTACGTGGGCGCCACGCCCTACATCAACCCCGACTGGTCCGCCAAAGCGAAAGCCGAGCCGGGCGGCTCCGCCATCGCCGACGAGCCCAGCTTCGTGTGGATGGACCGCATCGCCGCGATCAACGGCACCCCGGGCGCCCGCGGCCTGCGCGCCCACCTCGACACCGCGCTCACGCAGGGCGCCACTCTCTTCCAAGTCGTCATCTACGACCTGCCCGGCCGCGACTGCGCGGCACTCGCCTCCAACGGCGAGCTCAAGGCCGAGGAGCTCGGCCGGTACAAGTCGGAGTACATCGACCCGATCGCGGCCATACTCGCCGACCCGAAGTACGCCTCGCTGCGCATCGCCACGCTCATCGAACCGGACTCGCTGCCCAACATGGTCACCAACGCGGGCAGTGCTGCCGGCGCCACGGAAGCCTGCCGGCGTGTGAAGGAGCTGGGGTCGTACGAGCGCGGCGTGGGTTACGCGCTGAACAAGCTCGGCGACATCCCCAACGTCTACAACTACATCGACGCGGGACACCACGGCTGGCTCGGCTGGGACTCCAACTTCGACCCGGCGGTGGACCAGTTCAAGAAGGCCGCGACCACCGAGGGCGCGACGGTCGACGACGTCACGGGGTTCATCGTCAACACCGCCAACTACTCGGCGCTGGAGGAGCCGAACTTCAAGGTCACCGACGCGGTGAACGGCACCACGGTGCGCCAGTCCAAGTGGGTCGACTGGAACTACTACGTCGACGAGCTGTCCTTCGCCCAGGCGCTGCGCGACCGCCTGGTCAGCCGGGGCGGCTTCAACTCCGGCATCGGCATGCTCATCGACACCGCCCGCAACGGCTGGGGTGGTACGGCCCGGCCCACCGGCCCCGGCCCGCAGACCTCCGTCGACGCCTACGTCGACGCAGGCAGGGTGGACCGTCGTATCCACACCGGGAATTGGTGCAACCAGCAGGGCGCCGGCGTCGGCGAGCGTCCGCAGACCGCGCCCGAGCCCGGCATCGACGCGTACGTGTGGGCCAAGCCCCCGGGCGAGTCGGACGGCAACAGCCAGCCCATCGACAACGACGAGGGCAAGGGCTTCGACCGGATGTGTGATCCGACATACGAAGGCAACGCCCGCAACGGCAACAACCCGACCGGCGCCATGACGGACGCCCCGCTGGCCGGTCATTGGTTCTCCGCCCAGTTCCGGATGCTGCTGGCCAACGCCTATCCGCCGCTGGACGGCGGGGGCGACCCGGGCACCGACACCCAGGCGCCGAGCGTCCCGACCGGGCTGGCGACGACGGGCGCCACATCGTCGTCCGTGTCGCTGTCCTGGACCGCTTCGACGGACAACGTGGGCGTCACGGCGTACGACGTGTACCGCAACGGAACCCTCGTCGGCTCCACCGGCGGCACGACCTACACCGACAGCGGGCTGAGCGCCACCACCACCTACCAGTACAAGGTCCGGGCACGGGACGCCGCCAGGAACGCCTCGGCCCAATCCGCCCAAGTAGCCGGCACGACGACATCGGGCGGCGGAACCGGCACCGGCAACCTGAAGGTGCAGTTCAAGACCAGCGACACCAGCCCGGCGGACAACGCCATCCGAATGAGCCTGCAGCTGATCAACACCGGCTCCAGCTCGCAGAGCCTCCAGAACGTCGAGGTCCGCTACTGGTTCGACGACTCCGCCTCCTCGTACACCACGTGGTGCGACTGGGCGCAGATGGGCTGCGCCAACCTCACCCACTCGGTGTCGACGAACGGCACGACGACCGGAGCCAACCGCTATCTGAAGGTCAACCTCACCGGTGGCACGCTCGCCGCGGGCGCCTCGAGCGGAGACATCCAGCTGCGCCTGCACCGCAGTGACTGGTCGAACCTCAACGAGGCGGACGACTACAGCCACGGGACCGCGAGCTCGTACACGGACGCGCCGAAGATCGGCGTGTACTCCGGCGGCGTTCTGCTGTGGGGCACCGCTCCGTAACCCGCAAGTCCTGACTCAGGTACGGCGCGACGCGCCCCCGGTGGTTCACCCCCGGGGGCGCGTGACTTGCCTGCGCATCAACTCACCGAAAGCTGCGGCGATACGTATCGAAGGTGCGGGCACGTCCCCCTGTGCCGCTCGTCGATGGCCCGCGGCCGGGAACCGATCGGGCGCTGCCCGTCGTGTCCGCCGTTCTCGTGGGCTGCCCAGCCCCGCAGGCACAAGAAGCCCAGGTCACGCCCGCCGAGCGATGAGTTTCCGGGATGCGGGGAGTCCTAGGGCGTGGATGCTGGGGTTGAGCGAAGGAGAAGTTCATGAAGGTCGATGTCTGGCCGATGGTGCATGCGGAGCGTGGCGCGCTGATCGAGGACCTCGCGCGCTTGACGGATGAGCAGTGGGAGCAGCCGTCGCTCTGCGAGGGCTGGACCGTGCACGACGTGGCCGCCCATCTGGTCGACACAGCTCGGACGACTCGCCTCGGCTTCGTGCTCGGCCTTGCCCGGGACCGGTTCGATTTCGACCGCCAGAACGCACGCGGCGTGGCACGCGAGCGGGGTGCCACCCCGCAGGAGACGTTGCGACGCCTGCGCGAGGTGGCATCGCGGACGTCGACCCCTCCGGCGCCGTTGGACAGCCGGTTCGTGGAGGAGGTCGTCCACGGCGAGGACATCCGTCGGCCGTTGGGACTCACGCGCTCCTACCCGCAGGAAGCTGTCGCCCGGGCCCTGCGTCTGCAGGCTCGTACTCCTGAGTCTTTCGGTGGTGCCAAGGAACTGACGGCCCGCGTACGGCTCACGGCGGTGGATGCCGATCTGTCCATCGGGACGGGGCCGGAAGTCAAGGGCCCCGCGCTGTCGTTGTTGCTGGCTGTCTCCGGGCGTCGGGTGGCGTTGGCGGATCTTGACGGGCCGGGCACCGCCGCGTTCGTGACACCGTCCAGCTGACCTTGAGTCAGGGCACAGAGAGATCGACCTTGCCCATGCAGGTGCCCGTATCCGGGAGTTGATGGGCTCGCAGGCGACGCTTGGGTCTGGTCAAGAGGTCACCTCAGTTGGAGGCCAAGAGGCGAACGGCGGCTAGCAAGTACCTGGTTGGGCATCTACGGGGGATGAATCTGCGCTTACTGGCCGCCCAGGCGCGGCATCCGGTCCGCTCAATCCGGAAGCGGCGGCGAGAGCGGCGGGAGCGCCGGAAGACGCTGACCGACCTGGAACGGCGGCGGGCCCGAGCCCGGACCGTGGCGGCCTGGCGACGCCGGGGGACGGGCGCCCTGGTGGTCCTGGGTGTGCTGGCGTTGGTGATCGGACTGCCGGTGCTGATCTGGAAGGGTCCGTTCATCTTCGACGGCAAGTACATGACGACCACACAGCTCAGGGCCGGGGCTGCAGCGCTGGCGACGGGCCTTCGGACATCGCTGGTGGCGTTGGTGGCTGCGGTCGGTGCCGGTATCGCGCTGCTCTATACGGTCCGCACCTACCGCCTCACGAGACGCGGTCAGATCACCGACCGGTTCACCAAGGCTCTCGAACGGCTCGGGTCGGATGAGACCTACGTTCGGATCGGCGGAATTCTGGCCTTGGAACAGATCGTGCAGGACGCCCCTGACCAGGCGGCCACCGACGCCGCGCGGGTCTTGGGCCACTTCATCCGTGACCGCGCCGCCGAAGCCCATCCCAAAGGAGGACAGCGGCCGGCGTCGCTACCCATGAAACCGGCCGCGGACGTGCAGGCGGCGCTCACGGCCCTGACCCGGTCCGAGTCCCGCACTCACGTCGATCCTCGTGAAGTACTCAATCTGAGGGGCGTGCACCTGGCTGGCGCGGACCTTCGCCTGGCAGACCTCACGGATGCCCGGCTGGAGGGGGCAACGCTGACCGGGGCCGACCTGGGAGGTGCCACGCTGACGAAGGCCGAGCTGACCGGGACCGCTTTGACGAATGCCGTCCTGCTGGCTGCGAACCTGACAGAGGCCGATCTGACGGAGGCGAACCTGACAGCGGCCAACCTGATGGCTGCGAACCTGACGGAGACGAACCTGACGGGGGCGAACCTGACGGCCGCCAACCTGATGGTTGCGAGGCTGCCGGGAGCGACCCTTCAGGGAGCAAAGATGACGCGCGCGTTCCTCGGCGGCGCAAAGTTGATGAAGGCCAACCTGACGAGGGCCAACCTGGCGGGGTCCGACATGACAGGGGCGGATCTGACGGATGCCCACCTGGTGCGCGTGACGCTCTCCCGGGCCAGCCTCGATCGAGTAACGCTGACACGAACGGTCTTGCACGAAACCGATCTCACGTCGGTGAAATCCCTGGAACCGAAGCAGGTATCAGATGCGGTGGTGGGGGAGACGGTACTGCTGCCGGCGCGCTTCTATCCTTCGGTCGAGCCAGTCCAGGGGTGGGTGAGAGTACGGCAAGCGCTCAGAGCAGTACGAACCCGCGCGTGAACATGGCCGATATCCCCAGGCCCTGAGGCCGGGGCCGCCCCTCGAAGACCCGTTGCGCACAGCCGAGTTCACCGGCCGTCGCGGCGGGTGGTGACCAGCCTCGCCACCGCCGCCGGGTGACGGCCTGGCGGAAGCCGGTCGCCGCGGAGCCCTGTTGGCGCAGCGCCGTGACGTCCGCGGTGGTCGACCCAACGCCGCCGCGGTTGGGATCGCCCGGCATCAGCGGCTCGATCCGGTCTCACATCGCATCGGTGATCACTAACCGGACAGACACACCCGGTCAACGGGCCAACCCGGCCAAGAAGCACGCGCTAGACGGCTCCATGCCGATGGGCTGTGGGAGTGGTGCCGCGGAGGCGTTTGAAGGCGACGCTGAGGGCGAAGGCGTTGGCGTAGCCGACGCGTCGGGCGATCGTCTCGAGGGTGTCGGCGGTGTCGTCGAGCTGGTCGGCGGCCAAGGTGATCCGCCAACCGGTGAGGTAGCTCATCGGGGGTTCGCCCACGATGCCCGTGAACTTCCGGGACAGGGTGGCCCGTGATACACCGGCCGCTTCGGCCAGCGTCCGGACCGACCATGGATGGGCAGGGTCGTCGTGGATGAGCCGCAGCGCGTGTCCCACGACGGGATCGTGCTGGGCGCGGTACCAGCCGGGGGCACGCGTCTGCAGGTGGTCGAACCAGGCGCGCAGGGTGGTGATCAGAGCGAGGTCGAGCCACCGGTCGAGGATCGACTGCTGGCCCAGCTGATCGCGGCGGATCTCCTCGAGCGCCAGGTCCATGACCGGCCCGACATCGCGAGCCGGCACCACGACAGTGGGCGGCAGAGCGCTGAGCAGCCGGCGGCCGACGTCGCCGACGCGCTGGTAGGTACCGCTGACCACCCAGACCTCGCCGTCAGGGCGCCGACCGAACGTGCGCATCCCGAGTCGGGCACTGTAGTCGACCGGTGCCCCTGGCAATGGCTCGCACCGCCCGCCGGGATGGATCCGCAGCCTCGGCGGGGTGTCGGGGCAGTCGGCCACCACGTACGGCTCGGTTCCGGAAAGCACCGCGACGTCGCGCTCACCGATCCTGACCGGCTCCTCACCGGCACGCAGCACCCACCCTGAACCGGACAGCATGCTGGCCAGCGCGAGCGGAGCCCGGTCGACGATGTCCAACCCCCACGGCCGGTCGAGGATGGTCAGATTGAACACGCCACCTCGGGCACGCGTGCCGGAGAGCAGGTCGTCGAGCACGTCCATGCACCCGACGGTACGCCCGGGCTGAGACACACGAACATGATGCTGCGGCGTACAGGCATGTCCTGTCCCGCGGTCTCTTGGTCAACTGGAGGCATGACGAGTTCACCGATCCCCGGCTCCATCGCCCCGGTCACAAGGTCGGCCTTGCTGATGCTCTACGCCGCCCTTGTCACCATCGGGCTGATGGCGGGCATGTACTGGGACTGGGATGTCGCCGTCATGCCCGGCCTCACGCGGCTGGACGACGCCACGTTCGTGGAGACGATGCAGCACCTGATCGTGGCCATCGAGAACCCCGCGTTCTTCCTGGTCGCCTTCGGCGCCTTCGCCTCCATCGCGGTCGCGGCCCTCTTGCAGCGTCGTGGACAGCGACCGGCGGCCCGGTGGACCGCCGCGGCGCTCGCCCTCTACGTTGTCGGTGTCCTCGTCACTGTGGCGGTACACATGCCGATCAACTACGCCTTGGTCGACGCGGGCGACCCCAGCGCCATCTCCGATCTGGCCGCGGCGCGTGAAGACTTCGGGGTGCCGTGGCGGCTCGCCAATGTGGTCCGTACCGTGTCCTGCGTCCTCGCGTTGGTCTGCGTGGGCCGGGCGTTGTCGTTGGAAGGCGGGGAACAGGTGAAGCGGCCTTGACCGGCATCGCAAAGTGAGTCCCGAATCCCAAGACCCTGTGGGCGCAATGGGGTTACTGGCGGCCAACCGCGCCTTCCGGTCGCTGTGCGTGGCCCGCTTCCTGTCCAGCGGGGGTGACGCGCTCAGCCTGGTTGCCCTCATGGTGCACGTCGCCGACACGACCGGTCAGGCGCTGGCCGTATCGGTGCTGCTGCTGGTGGGTGACTTCGCACCGTCCCTCTTCGGGCCACTGTCCGGGGCGATCAGCGATCGCTTCGACCTGCGCCGGGTCATGGTCGGGTGTGAGCTGGTCCAGGCTGTACTGCTGGTGGCCATCGCCGTCTCGCTCGATCATCTGGTCCTGGTGCTCGTCCTGGTCGGCCTGCGCGCGCTGGCGGGCCAGGTCTTCCTCCCGGCCTCCCGCGCCGCCGTGCCCGCCCTGGTCGCCGACCGCGATCTGCCGGTCGCGAATTCCGCACTGGGCTTCGGCACCAACGGGGCCGAGGCGGTCGGCCCTTTGCTGGCCGCCGCCCTCCTACCGATGGTGGGCGTACGAGGGGCGCTGCTCGTCGACGCCGCGACCTTCGCCGTCTCCGCGCTGCTGCTCGTCACGCTCCGTCCGATCCCACCCGCACCGGCGGCGCCCGCGCTGCTGGCCGGCGCGCGCGAGGGCCTGCGTTTCATCCGGTCGACTCCGGCGGTACGGGTGATCGGGCTCGGCTTCTGCGCTGTTGTCGCTTGCAACGGCATCGACGACGTGGCGCTGGTGGTGCTCGCCAAGGACACGTTCGAGTCCGGCGACGCGGCCGTGGGCGTACTGCTCGCCGGCGCAGGCATCGGCCTGCTCGCCGGGTACGCACTGCTCTCCCGCCACTCCGGCCGGCTCGGCATGGCCGGGCTGCTCGTCGCCGGGTTCGCGATCAGCAGCGTCGGCAATCTGCTCACCGGGCTGACCTGGGCGGTCGCGGCGGCCTTCACACTGCAGACTGTGCGCGGCCTGGGCATCGCCGCGATGGACGTGGCCACCAACACCCTCATCCAGCGGCACGTCCCGACCGGCCTGCTCGGCCGCGTGTTCGGCACTTTGTACGGCGGCATCGGCGCAGCAGCCGCGCTGTCGTACGTGGCAGGCGGCGTCCTCCTGGACGCCACCTCGGCCCCGGCGACCTTCCTGATCGCCGGCGCGGCCGGCACCCTCGCCACGCTCATGGTCGCACTCCGCCTGCCGCGGGCCCTCCGCGCACACGATGACCATGACTAGCCCTCGCGTCCGGCCATTCGCGCCATGTTTCAGAGGCGCAGATCGGCGTACGTGTGAACATCCTCGCGGTGGCTTTGCGGCGAAGTGGGGTCGAGCGGCCGGGGCTGATGGCCTGGGGTGTGCTGGTGTGGCGTGTACTGCGTGGTGGCGTCCGCCTGTTGTGCGGGGTGTGCGTCTCCGTGGAGAAAGCGCCCGTTCTTCCGTGGAGGTGGATAGACCGTCGCGTGAATTGCCCTCCGGTCCAGGATGGACCACGAGAGCCTGCCCATGCCCTCCGCGGCCGCGTGATCCCGCACCTCGAGGAGCGCCTCACCAGTGGCTGGTGACACACGAGCGCAGAGCCCCGGAGACGTTCCCAGGTCCGGGGCTCTGCGCTGGTGTGTGGCGCGTGTCAGAGGTAGGCGCAGGTACCGCCGCTTCCCGTGGTGTTCTTGAAATACCACCCTATGTTGGTGCGGGTCTGTTCGCCGTAGCCGCCGTCTGTGCCGATCTTCTCTTGGCCCTGCGCGTAGATGAGCGCGGTCCTGGTGTTGTCGCCGAAGACTCCGTCTTCGGTGAGGCTCCGGCCGTAGCACTTGTTGAGCGTGGTCTGCAGAGCCTTGACGGCGGAGCTGTTCGCGCCCTTGTACATCTGGCAGTTGATGTTGCCGTTGTACGCAGGAAGCCTGGCGACGAGGTTGCCGGCCCCGGACATGGCCTTGCTCGCCTGGTTGTTGCAGTATCCCGCGTAGGCGGCGGAGGCGGGCGTCGCTGTGGCCAGGCCGAGCCCGGCGCCCGACAGCGCGACGGCTGCGGCGGAGATTCCCACCCTGGTGCGCAGCGTGCGGAGCTTGGACATGTTCCCCTTCTACGTTCGCCTGAGTCGGCTGTGCTGGTCTGCGCCGTCAGGTGTTGCCGCTTGGCGCTCAGAAGCAGCTCCAACGCCCGTTGCCGCTGTACTGGTAGGCCCACTCGAGGTTGGTGCGGGTCTCCGTGCCGTAGCCACCGTCCGTGCCGATCTTCTCGACACCCTGCGCGTAGATGAGCGCGGTCCTGGTGTTGTTGCCGAAGACTCCGTCCTCGGTGAGGCTCCGGCCGTAGCACCTGTTAAGCGTGATCTGCAGAGCCTTGACGCCGTTGTGGCTCGCGCCCTTGTACATCTGGCAGTTGACGTTCCCGTTGTAAGCAGGAAGCTTCGCGTGGAACCCGGAGTTGGAGATCTCATCGTCCACCCACCCGTTGCAGTAGCCCGCGTAGGCGGCAGACGCGGGCGCCGCGGTGGCCAGGCCGAGCCCGGCGCCGGAGAGCGCGACGGCTGCGACGGAGATTCCCACCCTGGTGCGCAGCGCGCGGAGCTTCATCATGCTTCCCCCTGAAAAATGTGAAACAGGCGGCCCCTTGTGGAGCCTCATGACAGGTGAGCCTGGCGCGCGAACCATGTGGAGACCTTGCAGAAACCTGGAAGGCGCAGGCCACTGGTCATGATCTGTCAGCTGCGGCGCCCAGATCGCGGTGTGCCGGGTGTCTCAACGCCGTTGCCATGACCATGGGACGACGCACCCAGCCCGAGCGAGACGAGACGACGTCGGACACGATGCGCCTGCGTCGGTCCTGGCGGCTGAGGTGCAGGTGGAGGACCGGCTGAGAAGGGTGTGGTGGATGCGGTCCATGCGACCTTGGGCAACGAGCCGTTAGAGTTTTGGGAACCCAACACGGCCCGGAAGCACGTCGTTCGCGTGCCAGGGGCGCGTAGGCCGCGGCCGGGCTCACGGTCTCCAGCGCGAGCGCTCATCGGCGTACGCACGGGCCGCGGACCGCAGGACGCCGAGGCCTTGCTCGGGGCGCAGTTCCGTCAGGGAAGGCACTCGGTACCGAGCGAGGCCGCTGGACCTGCCTGCACGGTCGCGGAACGCCTCGTCAATGGCTGGGGAGGCACGGACAGAGCCCCGGAGACGGTTCACAGTTCCGGGGCCCTGCGCTCGTGTGTGGCGCGTGTCGGACGGCCCTCTGCGGTGCGCATCCGCTACCGGGCCGGGTCCGGTCCCCACTGTGTGGGGTGGGTTGGGTTGGTCAGTTGTAGTCGTAAACGACGCAGTCGTTGAACATGCTGTTCTTCTCGAACCGTGCGGCTTGGATTGCGATGCCAGTCACTCGGCCGTTGTAGGCGACTGTGTCGTAGGCGTCCTGCCAGTCGCCTTTGCCGCCGGTGGCTTTGACCCAGTCTCCGTAGTAGTGGCCGGCGGTGGTGGCAACGACGAACCGAGCCCGGGCGTGATGGCCGTCGCCGAGCGTGTCCTTGACGTTGGTGTGGCCGGTGACGTACCCGGAGTAGATCTCCGCCACCATCCACCCCTGGGCGCCCGTGGTCGAGCAACGCGCATCGCGTACCGCCACTGCCGCGTGCGCCGGACCTGTGTGCAGCAGAACCGCCACGATGCCCGTCGCGGCTGCCAGCACCGCGGTCTGTTTGCCTCGTATCCCCATGCGATCTCCCCCTGAAAGTCGGCCGAATCCGAGCAGGAACAGCGGGCAGCCTAGGGGACCGAGGCCGGGCAGGGAGCACTTTGCATCTGGATGCAAACAGTGCCCCTCACCCGCGGCTGAGGCCCGGGCCCAGTCAGCGGCCGGGTCGGGCACTTCTGAGGCGGAACAGTCCTCGGCTGCCTTGCGGCGTGACGTCTTCCCTGTTGAGCGTGTGGTGCGTTGGCATGTGGTTGTCGTGAGGGTCGGGGATGATGAGGGATGCCGTATAGCTGATCTGCGGAGGAGTGTTGATGGCGGGCCGTATTCACCAGCCGATGGAGGGCGCGGAGTTTGATTTCATCCTCGCTAAGTCGACAGGGCCGGTGCTTGCCTTTTTCTGCGGGGCCTGGCCCAAGGCTGTGGAGGTATGCCGGCAGATGGACTGCCTTGTTCGTGAGCTGGTTGAGGAGTACGGGGATCGTCTGACGGCCGTGAAGGTCGATATGACGCGCTGTCCGGAGCCGACGCGGCGTTTCCATGTCACCTCCGCGCCGACATTCCTCCTGATCAAGCAGAAGGAAAGGGTGGCCGTATGGCAGGGGCCGCTGGCCTTGGAGGGGCTCAGGGAGTTCGTGGCCCCGCACGCGTGAGGAGGTGAGGTATCCGGGTCCCGGCCGGGTGGACGAGGCGCACCGCAGGCAGCTGGGACGGTCCTGCCGCACCAGCTCGTCCAGCAGACCACCCAGCGCCTGGGTGCTTCGCCTTGACCGAACACCCCAGCGCCCTCCAGCCAGTCGGCCACGAGACCCGCACCGCGGGGTTCGGCTCACACCAGCGCCCATTCGGCGTTCAACGAGGCATAGACGCGGTTCCTGCTGGCCACGACACGGCTCCCTTTAGATTTCCGTGTCGTGGACTCTCCTCACACCCCCTGACCTAATTCCTGACCCAAGCCCTCATTTGCGCAGCGTCGCGCCGTGTGGCACTTGCTCGTGATCACCGCCGCCGCGTACGGCGCGATAGCACTGCCAGTGCTCCTACCGCCATCGTGCTGCCCTGGTGGTGGAGGTTTCCCACAATTGCCCCGGGGCCAGGCCGGCTGCGTCGGCATCTGTAGAGGCGAGGGTCGCAAGGAGGCGTGGTACGTCTTCGCCTGGGCCGTAGAAGTGCGGGAACTGCTGCCGGGGGATTGCGTCGTACGTGAATCCGTCTTTGGCCTTCTGCGGAACCGCGCTCGTGATCGTGCGTATGTCGTCGTCCGTGCCTGCCCATGGCTCGGGCCAGCTGGCCCAGCGGCCATCGTCCATGGCGAGCGCCCTCCTCGACGCTGGCCGAATCGGCTGGCAGGGGCCCGTAGTGGCGCAGGTAGTCACGTAACTGTGGCTCGGCACTGGGAAGTTCATTGTTCTGGAGGGCGAGCCAGAGGCGGTTCTCGATCCAGAATCGTGCGGCGAACTCCTCGAAGGAGGGTGCGCTCCAGGTGATAGCGGCTGTCTGCTCCTCCAGGTCATCGAGGTCGGTATCTGTCCAGTCCCCGTCGCGCTGCGCCTCGTACATGTACTCGTAGTCGAGGTAGGAGTCCACCACGAACGTCTCACCTGTGGGGCGGAGGTAGAGGTACCACAGGACACAGTCCTGTTGATCGCGCAGAAAGCGGACCAGAAAGGCGCCGGGTTCGACGGGGCTGGGCAGAGGTTCTGAGATGTCGGTCCAGCAGCCGGTCACCGAGACCTCGTCCAGCGTGAGGGCCAACTTCGAGTCCGCGTGGTAGGTGACGAAGTCCCGTGGCAGCGTCACGCCCTTCGCGGTCAGGTCTTCAGCCAGGCGGCTGAGTGCCGTGACCTGTTCGGGAATGGGTTCACCAGTGCCACCGAGCCATTGGAAGGCGCCCGTGAACTGAGCTGCCTCGAGCGGTGGGAGGCTTTCGTACCGGTAGCGCTCGTAGGTAGCGGCGCAGTCGCGGTACGCACCCAGGTCGGTAGCGCACCACGAAGCCTCGAAGCGGACCGAAGGCGGACCGGACCTTGATCGCTCGCCGCGCATGTGTCCCCCAAGAAGACTTGATCAGTGTTGCTGACCGCAGCATCGCACCATGCACTGACAGCAGTGCCGGCATACGAGTGCGAGAGCGGCAGGGCACAGTCGCAGCGATCGCCTTCCCCGGTCCCGTCAAGGAGTTGATCGGCGGGCAGTGCTGACAGTTGCGAGCATCGCCCTGCGGTTCAGGCATCCGCACGAGGATCCAGCCCCCAGGCCTTGGCTGAAGCGCGCCTGCTCGCAGTCGTCTACTGGATCGACCGGCCCCACGAGCATCTGTACGTCCTCGACATCGTCCACAGCGGCGGACCCTCCTGGGCAGCGCCATGGCGGGGGTGCTGCCCAGGAGAGTTACTTGGTTCTTCTCGCGTGCGTGGTTACCAGTTCTTCCACCAGTACAGGGAGTTCATCGCGGCACGGACCGGCGCCGCGCCTTCCTTCTTCTCCTGCGCGAGCTCGGGCGGATTCTCGTAGATCATCGCGTACGTGCCTGTGGTGATGTCGTTGAGCGCCCCGTGACTCCATCCGGCGTTGTTTCCCGTGTACCAGACCCGGTGGCCCGCGCGCATACGCAGTGCGGACATGCCCACGACCCCGTCGTCCTTCGCGCCGATGAGGGTCCAGTCGGTGCCCTGGGCCGACTGCGGATTCTCATCCGTCCAGTCCAGGAACCCGGAACCGGGCCGCATCTCCTTGCACTGGCGCGACAGTTGGGCCGCCAGGCAGAAGTAGCCGAGCGCCATGCCGTCGTGCGGGGCGCCCAGCGTCGCCACGTCCTCGACGTAGATGTACGGCGGCCAGCCGGGCAGTTGCTTCTGTACTCCGGTCAGCGCCGCGCGGGCGATGAGTCCGCCCATCGAATGGCCGATGAGGTCGACTGACTTCCCTTGCGTCGAGTAGCGGCGGTGGATGTCCCAGGCGAGGCGTCGGCCCAGCTCGCGGATGGATGTCGCGGTGGAGCCTCGGGCGATACGGATGCTGCAGTTTCTGTCGTTGGCGTAGAAGGCCACGGTATGCCGTGGGCCTCGCCACCCCTCGTCCTTGAAGAACTTGAGTGCCGGGCCCCAGTAGTTGCCGCAGTTGACTCCCGGCGGGTCGCCCTTCGAGTATCCCTTGAGGAAGTACACGGGTTCATCGATCGAGTCGTCCCGGACGGGAGGTGCCGCCATCTGCGGTGCTGCCGGTTCCGCCGCCGCTTGAACCGGCGCCAGACCTGCGGTGAACAGACCGGCCAGGGCCGCGCCGACGATCAGCCATCTCTTGATCACGTATCCCCCTTGTCATGGGCATGGGGGGGCACCCTTGCTCATATGCCGACCGCACCTCTTGGAGAAAGACGCACCGGGGTCCGTCATGGCTGGATCACGCTGGCGAGTGCCCGAGAAACCGTCGATCCGCAGGTGGCCGGGGGCTCCGCCCGCAGGGGTGAGCGCTGAGTGTGTGAGTGTCAGACGGTCGGCGAGACGGAGAAGCTGTAGGACATCAACCCAGCGCCGTCGTCCTTCCAGCCGATCTGCAGGACGCTGCCCCCGCGGTACCGGTAGCCGGCCGCGGGCCAGTACTGCGTGGTTGGGCTCGTGTAGATCGCGTTGCCGTAGCCGTTGAGGCTGTTCATCTTGCCTGCCAGGCCGCTCCCGTACGCGGACTTCACCACGGCCCCAGACCCGGACTTCTTGACCTGAGCCAGCCCGCGGGTGTCGTAGTTGACGACCTAGTAGCCGGAGAAGCCAGGCGGACCGTCGATGTCCACGGTGAACTTGGAGTAGACGTAGCCCCCCTCCCGCTTGGCGCAGGTCGCCACCTTGAAGTCGAAGTCGTCCGATAGGGCGGTGCTTCCGGGGTGGTCGATGGTCTTGCTCGACGTCGTGCAGCGGTAGCTGGCGGCCGACGCAGAGCCGGCACCGAGGACCGTGACACCCGTGACCAGCGCCGCCAAAACAGCACCGCTCGTCATGCGGATATTCATGATCAGCACAACGGGCTGCATATCGTCCGGCGTCACGGCCCGCTCGCCGACTCCACCCCGTCGAGCGACGACACCGGATAAGTGCACCCACAGCCGGCGGCGAGCATCAGTACCTCGGGGGAAGGCGATCTGCACGCCGGTACCGGTGGCGGGCTTCGGCATGGGTCGGTCCTTCCATTGTTGGGCAGGGCCACGCGCAGTGTCCGGGAGACCCGCAGTCTCATCCTCAGCGGAGGACGATGCCGAGGTTCTTGCTCGAGGAGAACGCGGAGACCTGCGAACCCTGTTCGGCGAGGCAACGATCGATGCCGAGCGTTGGTCTGGCGAGGTTGCCACCCCCTTCGGAGACTCATGGACGGTGACCGAAGGCGACGTCCTCGCCGACCCGGAGTCCGTGCGCAGGCGGGCCCCGGGCGGGCATGCCTCCGGGCCCCCCCCCCAGTTTCTCCCCCTGGGGTTCTGGGGCGGGGGGGGCCCGGGGCGCTGCCCGCCATGGGGCATGGGGTGCCTAGTGGAGTGAGCCGAGGGACCACTCAGCAGTACTACCGGGTCACCGAGACCCGCAAGCGCGAGGCCGTCGAGCGGGTCACCGCGATGCAGTTCGATCGGAACGGCAACCGTGTCTGGCGCAAGGCACAAGCCCTGCTCGACTCTGAGCACGCCCGCCGGGCCGTCGGCGAGGTCCAGGTCTCCTACGGACTCTGCACCTAGCCCACCAACGTCCAGGCCGGCGGGCACGACTGCCCCGTCCGCTTTCGCTGCGTCGGCTGCGATCACTTCCGCACCGACGTCTCCTACCTCCCCGACCTGGAGGCATACCTCGCCGATCTCCTCCGCGGCCGCGAACGCCCCGCAGCCTTCGCCGCCGATTCATGGGCCGAGGCCGAGGCCATGCCCTCCGACGAGGAGATCACCCGGGTCCGCCGCCTGGTCAAACGCGTCCGCGAAGACCTCGAGGACCTCACCGAGGAGGACCGTATCCAGATCAAGGAAGCCGTCGCCACGGTCCGCCGCACCCGCCGTGTCGTCTCACTCGGCCTGCCCCGCATCAGGCCGCCCCAGGACCTCCGCCCGAAAGGCCCGCAGGATGACCAACCCCATGATCGAGGGCAAGCGCGCCGACTCGGCCCGCCGCCGCGAACGCGTCCTGAAAGCCATCGACGCCGCCGCCAAGAACGGTGGGGACATCACCGTCTCCGGCCTCGCCAGAGCCGCCCGGGTTGACCGCACCTTCCTCTATCGCCACCCCGACCTGCTCGAACGCGTCCATGCCGCCGCCAACACCCCTGTTGAGGAGGGCCGAACAGCAGCGGTCAGTCGGACTTCGCTGCAAACCGACCTCACAAACGCACTCGAACGCAACAAGCGTTTCGCGGCACGGGTCCGCCAGCTGGAGAGCCGCCTGTCTTCCCAGCTCGGCGATGCCATCTGGGCCGAATCCGGTCTTGGCGCACCCGTCGACATCGACCACCTCCAGCGTCGCATCGCTCTCCTCGAGCAGGAAGTCGCCGCCAAGCAAGGCGAACTCGACGAGCGGACCGAGGAGCTGGAAGCTGCTCGAGCGGCCAATCGGGAGTTGACCCGGGCCCTGAACCACCGGCCTTGATCACGACTGGCCACGGTCCGTTCTGATCGCTCAGGTCACCCACGCCGGCTCCTGGCGGGGGGAGGGCCCGCCGGACCCGGCCCCCGGCAGGCCCCACGGGGGGGGGGGGCGGGCGGGGGGGGGG
>NZ_JAEIMH010000082.1:32483-35767 GCF_016464295.1 Streptomyces sp. N35
GGCCGCCGAGAACCGCTCACGGGACAGTCTCTAGGGGCGGCGGGCCAGCAGGTGGGCATCGAGGAAGCCTCGCTCGGAGGCCGGGTCGTGGACCAGCCGAGCGAACGGGACGAGCCCGGCACCCGCCAGCAACTCGGCAAACCGGTCCACCGGCCAGCTATAGGCGGGCGTCACCTTGTGGTCGAAGCGAACCGGCTCCGACCCGTCAGTCGCGAAGAACGAGACCAGGAGCAGGCCCCCTGGCGCCAGGACACGCACCTGCTCGGCGATCAGCGCGGGCAGTTCCCCGGGCGGGGTATGAATCATCGAGTAGTGGGCCAGCAAGCCACCGAGCGAGCAGTCCTCGACCGGCAGCGCCTCCATCTTCGCCTCATCGAACCGCAGCGCCGGATGGGCCCGGCGGGCGTGGTCGACCATGACCGGGGAGAGGTCGAGCCCGAAAGCGTCCAGTCCAAGGTCGTGCAGCATGGCCGTCAGATGTCCCGGCCCGCACCCGACGTCAGCTGCCCGCAAGTTCCCGTTCTCACGCACCAGTTCGGCGAAAGTGCCGACCATGCTCCGCGAGAACGGCTGCGTCTCCAACCGATTGGCAAACAACGATGCATACAGCTCGACGACCCCGTCATAGGCCGCCCTGGTCTCGTCCTGGTATCCCACGGGAGAGAAGCTAACACCGGCACACAACTGGCTGCCTGTCACACGGTCACGAACCGGCCCTAGCACTACAGGTGTTGTGATGCATAAACTCACCTACTAGGTCGCTGAGCAGCATCAACTTGAGACAGAACCCACGGCAACAGCACCGACCCCCAGAGAATCGACGTCCTCCTTGTCGGCCTGGACCATGGGATAGCCGCCGGGCGTGGGCTGCACCGGCAGCCGGTCCAGCAGGGTGGAGTTGGACAGGATCACGCCGCACGGGTGCATGGCGTAACCCTGGATCAGGGCGTCCAGGCCCGCGGCGAGCTCCCACAACGGCCCGTACTGCTCGGCTTCGGCGGCGAGTTGCTTGAGCTCGGGCAGGGTGGTCAGAGCGTGGGGGATGTCGACGGCGCGGATATGCGGAAAGGATTTTGCGATCCGGTCGACGGTCTGGGGCGCCATGCCCAGCGCGAGGCCGGTGTCTCGCAGCGCGGCCCGGGCCCGGTAGGTCTCGGGCATGCCGGTGACCGCGACCCGCTCGCGCCCGAACCGGTCCAGGATCTTGTCGTACACCTCGAGCCGGCGGGACGACTCCACGTCCAGGTCGATGTCGGGCAGCGACGTACGCCGCTCCGACAGAAATCTCTCAAAAAGCAGCCGGTGCTGCAGGGGGTTCGCGGTGGCCACGAAGAGAACGTGGTTGACCATGCTCCCGGCGCCGGAGCCGCGGGCGGCAACGCGGATGCCCATCGCGCGGACGTCGGCGACCACCTGGGCGACCGCGAGGAAGTAGGGGGCGTAGCCGAGGCGCTCGATCACACCGAGCTCGTACTCCGCCTGGACGCGGGCGCGTTCGTCGGTGTCGAGGCCGCGCGCTCGCAGCCCGTCGGCCACGCGCCGGCGCAGCAGCCGCATCGCTTCCCGGGATCCCTCACCGGCTCCGACGACCTCGGGTTCGGGGAAGTGTGGTGTGCCGAGCCCGAGGTCGGCGACCGGGTCGATGCGGCAGGAGCCGGCCGCGTACGCGGTGTCGGCGAGCAGCCGCTGTGCCCGCTCCGTACTGGCGCCGACGGGCCCCCCGATCCGCTCTGCGGTCACGGCCATGGCCCCGGGGGCCCTCGGCCACCCCTGCCCGGGGGCGTGGTGCTTCGAGCTGCTCGCGTCGGCGGAAGTCGATCGGGTGCAGCAATCGGGCGGCATCGAGGACATCGGCCAGTCGGTGCTGCCCGGCGCTCGCGTAGCGCACCGCGTTCGACAGGACGGCCGGCACCTGCAGATGGTCGGCGAGCCGCACGGTGTGCGCGGCCAGCCGCAGCGATCCCGCACTCAGCCCATTGCGGTGGTACGCCACGACCTCGAGGCGCAGGCCTTGCCCGCACAGCTCCCGCCACGGCGCCAGCAGCTGCTCGGCGACACCCGTCCGCCCCGCGGACAGGGCCCGGATCGGCTCCGAGGCGGGCCCGAGCAGCACCAGCAGCCCGTCCCCGACGTGCGCCCGCAGTGCGTCCCACGACGCGACCGGGTGCCCGGCGACCGGTTCCGCGTAGGCGGCGGAGATCAGACGGCGCAGGCGCGCCCACCCGGTCTTCGATTGGGCGAGAACGGTGGCCCGCAGCAGTGGCTCGGCGACGTGCGCGCCGCCGCGTGCCGGGGTGCGGGGGCGCTTCGCGCGCTCCGGGGACGCGACGGGGGCTACCGCCAAGGTCGACGCCGAAGACGGGCCGTGCCGGGATTGGGCGACGGGGAATTTGCAGGATTCTGCAACGCCGCTCGCGATCTTCTGCCACGATCCGGTCGCGACGCACCGGCGGCACACCCGTCGCCACGTGCGCGGCCTGTCCCCGCCATCTGGAGAGTTCATGAGCAAGAAGAAGACGATAACCACGGTCCTCGGAACCGCTATGGCGTTCGCGGCGTCCGTCATGACCGCGCCGCCGGCGGCGGGGGGCTACCCCGGAGATGTCCAGGGCTGGGGGGGGGAGGTGGAGCGGTGGGTACGGCTGGGGCTCAGCGGTGGGGCGGACGCGGTCGCGAGCATCACGGACACCCAGTCCGACAGTGAGAACTACGACGTCTCGGTCTCGGACGTCTCGCTCGTCCAGTTGGCGGACGGCAAAATCTATTGGATGGGCAGCGCCACCGGGGACGCCGGATGGCAAGTCGAGTGGGACCGCGCCGCAACAGGCAACATCGACTGCCTGCGCGGAAGAAAGTACCAGGTCGTGGCCACCTTCCGCTGGCGGTTGGCGGGAACCACTGCGGACTTTGCGGGCTCCCCCGAAGAGCGGTGGTCCGCCACCTACACGTGCCCGTGACGCGTCGATAGCAGTAGCAGTGGCCCCAGCCTGGAGGCGGGGCCACTGCGCCGACGCGCGCGGTCTCCAAAATTGCGAGAGCGCCCGTTCGAGTCCGGCCGCCCCGCCCCTCACACCAACATGCTGGCCAAGCGTCGCCGCCATAGCCTGGACATCTCGGGGCTGTCTCGGAGGTGCCGCATGCCCCGCCCCGTCTGGTCCGGCGCGATCTCGTTTGGCCTCGTCACTTCTCTGAACTAGCTGCCAAGTCCGGCCTAGGCAGGGCCAGCGCATGAAGGTCAGTGCCCCCCCCCACGGGCGGGGGCCCCTGGGCTCCTTGTCCCCCTG
>NZ_JAEIMH010000082.1:35777-39968 GCF_016464295.1 Streptomyces sp. N35
GGCGCAGGAGGCCCGCGCCCCAGGCGGCGCCCCCCCCTTCATGGTCCCTTTGACCGCATGGCTATTGAGGCCAGGCAGCAAAGCCCTGAAGCAGGTTCTCGTAGAACGACTCGTTCGGTATGGCTGAGGGAGTGCCGCCTGCGTTGTAGAACGCGGCGTTTCGGAAGGTCACCCTGCTTGAGGCATTCAGGTTCTTGTAGAAGTTCAAGTCGCCGTTGTTGCCGAATCCCACGAACTGCCAGAAGAGGCCGAGGCTTTCTGAGTTCTGCAGCAGCGTACGGACGTTGGCCTTGTCGAACGGCTCATCGCCTACTTGCACGATGACATACGCGGGGCCGGCGGCGCCTGATGCCTGGTAGTGGTTGATGACGGCCCGCATCGCGGCGGCAACGTCCCCTATGCCCCAGTCGACTTGGGTGTGAAGTTGGCCGATGCGGCCTCGATAGTTGCTGAGGCTGATCTCTTCCATGAAGGGGTTCTCGTCGCCTGAGAAGACGACCGGCACCGTGCCGTCGTCGTCCAGGTTCGCCGACAGCGCCAAGACCTTGTCGGCGAACGCTTGTACCGAGAAGTTCTCGTAGTACTCCTCCATGATCCAGTCATGGTCGAGGACCAGGTAGACCGCGGCGCGTCGGCCCGCGGCTCCTGATGCGGTCAGGGCCTGTGCGGCTTGGAGTGCGAGTCCGGTGAGTGCAGGCGCTTGCTGTTCAACCTTGCGCAGGCTGATGGTGCTGGGCGATTCAGTGGCGGCGGTCGCGCGTGGAGCCGTGGGCACCGCAGGATCAGGCGCGTCGTCAATGGTGACGCCGTAGTCCGTTGCGAGGCCGGCGAGGCCGTTGTCGTAGCCCTGGCCCACTGCGCGGACCTTCCATCCTCCGCCCCGCCGGTACAGCTCCACCAGGACCACCACGGTTTTATTCGCAACGAACGAGGGTGGGACGAAGCCGAGCGGGGGACCGTCGTGCGTGAGGGTCACGGTGGGTGTGGTGGCCGCCGTGAAGACCGCGCCCGGCTTGGTCTCAGTGTCGACGCTGGCCACCACGGCTACGGTGTGAACACCGGGGGGCCAGGCCCCGGAGAGCCTGGCGACGACGTCCGGCGGGCCCATTACCCGTCAGGCCACCGAGCGCAACTGATCCAGTTCATGGCCGATTCCGTGTCGCAGCACGTCATGCTGCGGACCGAGCCTGAACTGCTCGTCGCTCCACCGTTCACGGGGATAGAGCCACACCGGAGCACTCACCACATCGGCCGGCTCCCAATCGAACCGTGGCCAGACATGCGCATGCAAGAAGGGGTCGGTGTTCCCCAGGATCTCCAGGTTGATCCGCCGAAAGGCCGGGTCCAGCTGCCGGCAGGCTCGCTCGACCGCTTCACCGAGCTGATCCATGTCGGACAGGAACGACAGCCGCTTCGCCTTGGGCAGGTCCGACAGGCGCTGCACATCCGGCTCGTCCACGAGCAGAACCGAGTAGCCCGGCAGGAACTGAACATCCCCGATCACCGCGAACCCCGACGTCAAGCGCCGCAGCACAGTCGGGTTTTCGCCCCTCAGCGCACTCCCGATCCGATCCATCCGCCAATCACCGGTCATGCCCAGAACCTACATTCCGCTGATCAAGGCCCCCTCTTCGTTCCCTGCCTCTCCTCACACAGTTCAACGACGAAGTGTGCGAGGCAGGAAGCGACCTCGGCCGATTTCGAGGATCTCCGTCAAAGGGGGGTCCCGGGCTTCGGTGGGGCACCTGGTAGCCAGCCCGGGCGGACCATCCGCACACCTGCCCTGGTCGGCCGGACTGTGACGGCCCTGCATCCGATGCGCCGCGAGTACGGCGGCCTGGCGCAGGACGCATCGTTCAGGCCGGTTCTGGTCTGGTCGGGTGATCGCGGCATGCGGGGCGCCGGGTCCGCGGGTTGGGCGCGGATAGCCTCGGCCCATGCACAGTTCCCCTTCGCGATTCACTGTCCTGCTCAAGCCGCAACTGACGGACGCCGACTCTCATGTCGACCACGGCGGTGTGCTCCGCTCCGCCACTGTCGAGGCCATGGGCACGACCGGTGCGAGTGGTTTCCCCCGCTATGAGGGCGAGGGGATCGAGGCGGACATCGACCCGCAGACCCGCACCGTGGAAGCGATCACGGTCGACGGCGGTGAGTTGCCGTACGGCTGGGTCGCCGAGGTCGGCTGACCACCACCGCCCCGGTCGGCGGGCGCAGTCCAAGGTCTCGCAGTATCGGAGCGGCTGGCGAGAGCTCTCATCGACTACCGGCAGGCCGAGGGCATCTCAGTGCGGGAGCTCGCATATCGCACCGCGGTGAGGGCGGCCATCAGGCTTCTCGAAAGGGACTGTGGACGCGCGCCCACTGCCTTCGTGGCGCGCCGTTTCGGGCAGCTCCTTGGTTGGGTATCCGGCAGCACCCCCCCCTGGGCCGCCGATGCGGGGAGGAGGTGCTCGCCGTGTGGTGTGGGCGGGTTGGGTCAGCCTGCGAGTTGGGTGAGGGCCAATGCGTGTGCGTGGTCGAGGGAGTCAGCAGCCGTGCACGGGATGTCCGGTTGTACGCCGGTGCCTTCCCAGTTGGTGCCGGAGATGGGGTTGACGGCGCGGCCTACGGGGATGCTGGCTTCCAGATGGGGGTGGACGGTCCAGCCGTCGCGGGGGTGTGCTCCGCCGCGGGTGGGCTCGCCGACGATGATGGCGCGGCCGAGTTGCTGCAGGTTGTAGGCGAGTTCCTCAGCGGCGGAGAAAGTGCGGTTGCTGGTCAGGACATACAGCGGTTTGCTGCCGCCGTAGCGGGGGCCCGGTACGTGCGGCTGGCTCCACGTCTGCTCGATGCGGGTGTCGCCGTGCCAGTGCATGGTGTTGAGGTGCGTGCGCTGATCCAGCAGGTGACTGCAGACGAAGGCGACGCTGTCCGGATCGCCGCCCAGGTTGGCGCGAAGGTCCACGATCAGCGCCTTCGCGCGGGAGGCCAGGGTGAGTGCGGCACTGAGCGGTTCGGCGGCCCACTCCAGCGGAAACAGCATGGGCGCCAGTTCCAGTACGGCGACCCCCTGGTCGAGCAGCTGGACCCGCGGCACACCGCCCAGTGAGGTGTCGAAGTCGCGGCGCATGGCGTCCAGGTTGGCCGCGCCTTTCTTGGCGGGCACCTGGTTGGCGTGGTGTTTGAGGCTCAGATGCCGGTCGCCGTTGATCGACTGCAGATCCGCGGTGACCAGGTGGGCGAGTTTCTCGGCGTCGTCGACGTCGTAGGCGCCCTCGGCCAGGCGCCGTTGCAACAGGCCGGCCAACTGCTGGGCTATGTCGGGGAAAATGTAGTGCTCGGTCAGCAGCCGGACGGTCCCGTCGATGACCGGTGCCGGCGCGAGCTTCGTCGAAATCGTCATGGCGGGAAGTAGATCACCGTACGTACGGAAAATGCAGAGGACTGCGCTGTTCCGCCGTACGGACACCGGCCCCACGAAACCATGAGCAGCCGGAGCTCACGCTCGCGGTGAGACTCGGCGGTTCCGCATGCCGGGCCGCGGCAGACACCGGCCGTGGGTTTCTTCTCGAGGCAGGGACGTGCAGCCCGAGCTGCGCCGGTGGCCACCGGCGCGACCCTGTCGCTGTTCCCGGTTGGCGCTGTTCGATCTCAGCATTTGGGCAGGCCGCTGGGCGGGTCGGTGAGGGTGTGGACCAACACTGCGGCCAGGAACCCGTACTTGCCGTGGTCGTCGCCTTGAGCGCGGTAGTAGATGGCGTTCCCGCCGCTGTGGGGCTTGCCTTTCGCCCAGCAGGTGAAGGTGCTCTGACGGGTCCTGAGCGTGTCCACCTTGATCTGGGGAGATGAGCTCCCGATGTACTTCCACAGCGTGACAGGCGCTTCGTTTCCGCAGTACAGCTGATGCTTCGAGGTCACGAAGCACATCTCCGCCGCGCCGGCCTGGCCGGACTGCACAACAATGCCTGCCCCGGCAACCAGCGCCATACCGGACAGGGTGGCGACAATCTTGGACCGCATCACATCGACGTCCCTTCTGAAGAGCACTCGCACGTGTGGCCGTAACCCTAGGGAGACGCGGGATCGTCATGCCTCGTGTTGCACCACAATGCAACAGCACCACAGCGCAACAGAGGCCCGGCAAGGGGGGAGAAGGCGACGGGGGCGTCGAGTCATCTGTTGCCACAAGGTGTTGAGGTGTTGCCACAA